>JAJYSO010000153.1 GCA_021793535.1 Bacteroidota bacterium
AGTATAATTTTCAATGTAGCCCTCGTCTTTTTGATAAAAAATATCGTAAATTAGCCCATGAAATCAGTCAAATTTAGAGAGCTGATTTTCAGGTTGTTAATTTTAATTTATTTAAATTTTAAACTTGTTGACTCTTTCGTTTGGAGGAGATAAACTTTTTAATATGAGAAGCAAATTTGTTATTCTATCGACAATAATGTTGGTTGGTTCATTATTGTTGTCCATTTATTTAGATCATAACTGGTATGTACTGTTTGGCATTGTGGTGATTTTGACGGTTATGGGCTATGCTGATATGATTCAGACACGTCATACGATTAAACGTTTGTATCCGGTATTCGGGCGCTTACGCTATTTAATGGAAGAGTTGAGGCCGAAAATGTATCAGTATTTCATTGAATCCGATATCAATGGTCGACCTTTCAATAGGGTAGATCGTTCAACGGTATACCAACGCGCCAAAGGTGTACGGGACACTATTCCTTTTGGAACGCAATTGGATGTCTATAAAGAGGGCTATGAGTGGATCAGCCATTCGATCTCTCCGAAGCATTTCAATACCTTGGATCATGACCCGCGTATTATGGTGGGGAACAAAGATTGCTTACATCCCTATTCTGCCAGTATTCTTAATATTTCTGCAATGAGTTTTGGATCGCTTAGTGGAAATGCTGTAGAAGCTTTGAATTGGGGTGCTAAGCTGGGAAACTTTGCGCACAATACTGGAGAAGGAGGGATTAGTGACCATCACCTTAGACATGGGGGGGATTTGATTTGGCAGATTGGTACTGGCTATTTTGGCTGTCGAGATAAAGAAGGAAATTTTGATGCGGAGCTCTATGAGCAAAAAGCAAAGATGGATGCGGTAAAAATGATTGAACTCAAGATTTCACAAGGTGCCAAACCGGGTCACGGTGGGATTCTTCCCGCAAGTAAAAACTCAGAAGAGATCGCAAAGATCCGACATATTCTACCGCATACTATTGTAGAGTCGCCACCCCATCACAGTTCCTTTGACACTCCTCTGGGAATGGTGAAATTCATTAAGAAGTTAAGAGATCTTTCAGGAGGAAAACCCGTTGGGTTCAAGTTGTGTATTGGCATGAAGAGTGAGTTTATTTCGATTTGTCAAGCCATGATTCAATTGGATACCTATCCGGATTATATTGCTGTGGATGGCGGTGAAGGAGGAACGGGTGCTGCTCCTCCTGAGTTTACGAATTACGTCGGAGCTCCCTTGCTGGACGGGTTGGCTTTTGTTCAAAACATATTGGTAGGAATGGGTATACGGGAACACATTAAATTGTTCGCTTCCGGTAAAATTACTTCTGCCTTCCATATTGCCCGTGTATTCGCGCTAGGGGCAGATGCCTGTTATCAAGCCCGAGCTAACAAATTGGCTTTAGGTTGTATTCAAGCACTCTTGTGTAATACCAACCGTTGTCCTACTGGAATTACGACGCAAGATCCTAAGCTAACCATTGGATTGGTTCCAAAGGATAAGAAAGATAGAGTATTGGGATATCATCAAAAGACCCTCAAGAACTTTGTGGAGTTGATTGGAGCGGCAGGATTGACTGATCCAAAACAAATTACCCGAGAACATATTTATCGTCGCGTTTCTTTGAATAAGATGATGACCTATGAAGAGATCTTTCCCTCTATTCCAAAAGGAGCCCTGTTGAAAGGAGAAATCCCGGAGAAATACATCCCAGACTTTTCCTATGCGGATATCAACAGGTGGGGTATGCCCTCCAAAATTGCATAGTTGCATTGAAGAATGTTTATGGAAGAGGCCGCTGGTAGTACCTAGATGTACATCGTCAGCGGCCTTTTGATTTTAGGGTATACTGGTTTGCCTTGGAATCTAAAAAAGAGATATCGCAATCTGGGTTTAGTAGGCATCGGCAATCCTCGGGAAGAGGTTATCCCAATCGATCTTTTTCTTTTTTTTACCCAGCCGCACTATAATTAAATTTTTATTCGGGTTTACATAGAGGTATTGTCCGAGTAACCCGACAGCCATAAAGTCTCCTTTTTGAGTGGGTAGCCACCATTGATACTGATAGTTCCAAGCACTTCCGTTTGAAGTATCTACTTTGGTCGATTGGGCGATCCAGTCTTTTGAAATGATTCTTTGATTCTTAAAAACACCTTCATTTAAATATAAACGCCCCAATTTTGCAAAATCTATTGCCCTGGCATTGATACAGCAGAAGGTGCGCTCGATGGGGTGCTCTTTTTCATCATCTATGCTCCAACTGGCCGGAAATTCCATCTCTAGAGGTTTCCATATTTTTTCCTGTAAGTAATGGGATAAGGTTATTTCTTCGGGTAGGGCGCGGTCTAAAATTAGTCCCAACAACTGGGCATTACCGCTTTTGTATTCGAATTGGTAATCCGGACTTTTTTCTATACGGAGTCTTTTGCTTCGCTTTCTCAAATTTTGACCGTAATAAAATCCAGCGATGTGTCCAAAGGGATTCTTGTAGTTTTCGTCGAATTTTAGACTGGCTGTCATTTGTAGCAAGTCAAGAATTGTGGTTTGAGCCAATTCTTTGTGTTTGATATCGGGTATGTATTGGGATACGGGGTCGTGTACTGAATTGATATACTGATCTGCTATGGCTAGGCCAATGAGCATAGAAGTTATGGATTTTGCCATGGAAAATGAGGGAACAATTGAAGAGCGATCGTAGCCTTGAAAATATTTCTCGTATTGTATAGAATCATTTTGAATGATTAAAAAGGCCACCGTTCCATCTTGAGTAATATAATCTTCAAAGGGGACTACATCTGCCGTATCTAGGGTTATTTTCTCGGGGATGTGGGGATACACAGGTTTTGGAAAATGAAAAGTTACCCTTCCTTTTTCAATTGTTCTTTCTTTAAAAATTTTATAGTCTTTAATGGATGCAAAATTGTAGTACACCATGCGACTGGGTTGACAAGCATATAAAAGACCCATAGACAATAAGGCAAGGCCTATAGATCGGATGGAAAATAACATCTTTATGTTTTTCAAGAGATTTTTGAATTAAATATATAAAATCAAAGTTTTTATTGGTTATTTTGTAATATAATTTTATAAATTAGTCGGCTCGAAAGAATAAATCAAGATGTCAATACATAAAATTTCTTCCTCTATCGATCATTCTGCTGTGGTAACGGGTAGTTCCATTATTACCTCCGTTATTTCATCTGCACTGTCGTAGAGGGGAAAGGTAGAATTAAAAATTTAATATGCCTTCCTTTTTTGGAGGGCTTTTTTTTTGAATGCAATTAAAAAACCACAAAGCGAGCATATAACCATGAAGGTATTAAAATTTGGAGGGACCTCCGTTCAAAACATCGGGAGCATCACGAAAGTCATTGATATCGTCTCTAAACAATTACAAGAAAATGGACGACTGATCGTCGTATCATCGGCTATGGGTGGGGTGACCAATCAATTGCTAGAAATTGCACAACGAGCAGTAAAGGGTCAAGATTTCCGGAGCGCATTTGCAGAAATTGAAGCCCGACATTTAGAGGTGATTCGGCATTTTATCCCTGCAAAATCCCAAAACTCGGTGATTATGCAGATCAAATTGTTTTTGAACGAATTGGAAGATCTGTTACAAGGAGTAGGAGCGGTGAAGGAATTGTCTCCCAAGACCAAAGATAGCATTGCGGCTTATGGAGAACTGTGCTCCAATTTTATGCTTTCCGGTATTCTTCAACTGCATTTTCCCGAAGCTGCGTTTGTCGACACACGCAAAATAGTACTTACCGATGATCGGTTCGGCAAGGCGAGGGTTCAGAAAAAGGAGACAGAGCAAAATATTGAACGTTTCTTTTTGAATTCAAAGGCAAAATTGTTTTGTGTCACGGGATTTATCGGGGCGAATAAAAAGAAACAAACAACCACATTGGGCCGAGGAGGGAGCGATTATACTGCTGCTTTATTTGCTGCGACTCTACAGGCAGATGAAATTCAAATTTGGACCGATGTAGATGGTTTTATGACGGCTGATCCGCGCATTGTAAAAGCTGCATATAGTTTATCGGAAATTACGTATACAGAAGCAAAAGAGTTGTCTTATTTTGGGGCAAAAGTGATCTATCCTCCCACCATGGTTCCGGCTTTCGCAAAGCGCATTCCCATCTCTGTTCGAAATACTTTTAATCCGGATTTTCCGGGGACGGTGATTTATGCCGATGCAAAAAATTACGGGGATTATGTACGGGGGATTACCTCCATAAGAGACATCAATCTCATTAATATCCAAGGGAGTAGTTTGGTGGGAAATACCAATTTTAGCGGGAGGTTGTTTGCCTTGCTTTCCCGGTATGAGATCAATGTGATATTGATTACACAAGCTTCCTCTGAGCACAGCATTACTTTTGCTGTCGCCCCCGAAGATACCGATCGAACGGAGCGTATTTTACGGGAAGAATTTGAAATGGAACTTTTGGCCCAGAAAATTGATCCTCCTGAAGTCGTCCGAGACTTAGCGGTAGTGGCCATTGTTGGTGAAAATATGAAAAGTACGGTGGGGATTAGCGGGCGATTTTTCAACGCTTTAGGACGTAATAAGATCAATGTTGCTGCAATTGCCCAAGGCTCTTCGGAGTACAACATTTCTACGGTGATTGCCAGGCAAGATTTGAATAAGGCTTTAAATGTAGTCCATGATGAATTTTTTAGGTCGCATATGAAGACCTTACATGTCTTTTGTCTGGGGACAGGTAATATAGGCGCTGCTTTTTTGGAGCAAATCAAGTTGCACGCTGATGCTCTTTTACGGAATGAAAACTTGAAGATCCAGGTTCACGGGATTTCCAATAGCCGAAAGATGCTTGTTCAGCAAGAAGCAATAGCGCTAAAGGATTGGAAGGACCAGTTGGATAGCCGGGGACAAGAGGCCGTCTTGGCCTCTTTTGTAGAACAAATGCAAGCCTTCCATTTTCCCCATACGATTTTTGTCGATAATTCGGCGAGTCTGGAACCAGTGCAAAAATACGATCTTTTGTTACGGGCAGGCATTTCGGTGGTCACCTGTAATAAAATTGGTAATTCTGGTCGTTTTACCCAATATAGGGCTTTTAAGGAAGCCGCAGGTATAGGGAAAGCAAGCTTTTATTACGAAACAAATGTCGGTGCGGGCCTCCCCATTATCAGCACCCTGAAAGACTTGGTATATAGCGGAGATCGGATTGTAAAGATAGAGGCGATTCTTTCGGGCACCTTATCCTATATTTTTAACCAATTCAAAGGGGTA
>JAJYSO010000154.1 GCA_021793535.1 Bacteroidota bacterium
GATCTTGTAAGCGACATTGAAAACCTCAAAGCCCTGGGAGCCAATGAAGTGGTCTCCAAAGAGCTCGAGGCCTCCATCGAAATGTTCTCCCGGGTCATGCATAATTTTTTAGTGCCGGAGGATGACATCCACAGCTTCGAAGAAGTAATCCGTGCCGACAATTACCAGCTTTTTGAAGACCGTGCCAAGCTGCCCAAAACCTATAGAAGCGATCAAATTCCTAACTTTAACATCACCTCTTTACGCGTATTCAGAGACAGCGGATCCCCTATCGGCATAAGCTTAAGAGCGTTAGACCTACGGGCAAAATACGGGGTAAATATCATCGCTATTTCCAGAGGCAATACCATCCTTTCCAATCTTAGAGCCACCGAAACAATTCAACAAAATGACATTCTTTACGTACAGGGGGAAACCGCTCAAATCGAAAAATTTAGGGCGGCCATCAGTTAAGAAAATCTCAAAGTACATAAAATAGAAGGCATTCAGATTGATTCAATCTCAGAACTTGTATATTTGTTATTCAGCTAAACATTTTCTCATGAAACGCATCGTACTCGGTTTACTCATCACATTTTTTACCATACACCACATTCAAGCACAAGACTTTAGCGGACACAATGGCTTTAAAAAAGGGGACCAGTTTGTTTCAGGATTAATTGGTTACAGCTCGGTTTCCCATCCCAGTAAGGCCAAAGAAAAGACCTTTAAAGTCTCTCCGCGATACGGCTATTTCTTAAATGATTTTATTGCCATTGGCGGACGGTTAGGATATACCTACAGCACAGAAAAGAACTCGGCCAAGAAAACCACTTTTAAGAGCTCTACTTATGTGGCCGAAGCCTTCGGACGCTATTACCTCCTTCCGGGAAGCCAATTTTCCGTATTCGGGGAATTGGGGTTGGGCTTTGGGTCTACCCGAAATTTAGTCGGCGACTGGACCAACGGCATCAATGCAGGATTTTCTCCTGGACTCAGCTACTTTGTAGGACAACATTTTGCACTGGAAGCCACCTTCGGGGTACTGTCCTATAACTCGGTTAATGCCAAGGTACAAAACGGCACCACCGACAGTTTCAGCGTGGGGGTGGATTTGGAAAACATCAATTTTGGGATCATCTATAAATTTTAACCCCCTCTACGCTTCCATTCCTTACCGTCTTAAAATCCATTGAGAAGGGTTCAAGTAATTTGCATCTTTAAAAACGTAAAAGTTCAAAGTTGGACGATCGGTATCCCGACTGTGGCCCACGATTCCCAATTTCTCCCCTGTTTGAACCGTATCTCCACTTTTCACGTATAAATCCGTCAGGTTACGGTAGACTGTAATATAATTCCCGTGCTGGATCAACACCGTCTTGTTGGCCCCGCGTATGGCTTGTATTTTCAGCACCTTCCCTTTAAAAACCGCATAAGCCGGTTCATTTTCACCGGTCTCTATCCGAATCCCATTACTCTGTATGGTTACATTATGGGCCAAAGGGCTGGGATGCTCCCCAAAGGGCATAGTGATGTTTCCCGATTTCAACGGCCATGGAAGCCGTCCTTTGTTCGCCTCAAAACTAGCTGCCAATGCTTTGGCCTCAGGAGAAAGTTTAAAATCCGTGGTGGAGCTGGATTGCTGCTTTTTATTTTCTGCGGCAATGGCTTCGCGAATCAAGCGATTGATCTCTGCATCAATTTTGGCCATTTCATCCTGCTTCTGCTGAATTTGTCGAAGGTATTGGCTTCCCTTTTTATTGATCTCAGCCAAGAGCTGATCCTGTAATCTTTTATCCCGTTGTAATCGGTCTTGAAGCACCTTGTTTTCAGCCAATAATTTTTCCTGATCTTTCTTCTGTGCAGTCAACTCTCTGGTCAGTCGCTGTACTTCCAAGGTCTGTGCCTTAATTTCCTCTCCTTGTCTTTCTCGATACTGCGTATACTGCTTAATATACTTCAGGCGCTTATAAGCCTGTAAAAAGCTTTCCGAAGAAAACAAGAACAATAACCGACTCTGCCGCGATCGGCTGTGATAGGCACGCCCAATCATCTTTGCATAATCCTCTTTAAGACGCTGCAATTCTGCCCGTAAACTTTCAATTTGATGCTGATTGGTATTAATCTTATCGGTCAGTAAATTGACCTCTTGATTATATGTTCGAACCAATTCTTGGGTCGTTCGAATCTTTTGGACCAAGCTTTCCGCTTCTTCCAACACGTTTTGTTTTTTGGCCGTATTGGACTCTTGCAACAAATTAATGCGTTTAATTTCTTGTTGCAAAGCTTTTCGCTTTTGCTCCAAGCTCTCTCGCCTATCTTGCGCATTCAATTGCATCCCTACAAGGAACAGGAGCATACCCAAACAAAAAGTTTTTAAAGCTCGCTTCATTTTTCGATTTTCATTTGCTTATAATCTGCCGGAATTTGAAAAGGAAAAGACACGGGCTGATTCAATTCTAACGACCTATACCGCAGGTTTATTGCCGTTGTCTTATCAGGCTTGGCCGCCTCGATTTCGATCACCTCCGGAAAGAAGGCGTACGGCTCTCCTAGATTCGAGGGGTATCGAATTTGAATACTTTCCGCTCCCCCAGGACGCAAGAAGTATTCCGACTGCAACAAAAGTCCTTTTTTCTCAAATTGAATTTTTTGCAAGAGCGCATCCTTACTTCGAGCCTGTAGCCTGTAGGCCTCCGATGGGCTTTCTAAAACATAGTTTTCAGCCGAAGGTTCGAACAGCAGTCTTCCGAGCAAAAGATTTTGAAAGCTATCAAAATCCAATTCCACTCCCAGCAACTCCTGTAGAAAGCTAAAATCACCATCATAAAATCGTCCATTGATCTTTTCATAGAACTGAACGCCCTCGGGGGTCACCATCAATTTGGCCAAGGAAAAACCCAATTTCTGGGCACTCATCCAAATGGTATCATTCTTTTTAATACGCAGGCTTATGTTGACCGACTGCCGTGTATTCCCCTGGTCAAAACTACCTTTTAGCTTGGCGTTTAACGTCTGAAAATCCGGAGCGGCTTTTTCATGTGCTTTGATAATATTTCCAGGGGTAGCTCTCTTTAAATAAGCCTCCCCCGTTGCTGCTTTTTGCGGCCCGCAAGCACTGAGCAGATACCCTATGAAAAGCAAGAGGAATAAATTTCGTATACTCATAAAAACTTAGTTTTTCAGCGTTTTAAGTTGTTCTTTATAGTAATTCTGTCTTTCATCTTGGCCCAAGTTCTTATAGGTTTCTTCCAAGGCCTGGTAAAATTGCTCTAGCAAACTGGGATGATCAATAACCATACCGACTCCTTCAGTAAGGCTCTGCTCGGCTTGCTCATAATTCCCCAGCGCATTCTCTGCTTTCCCCTTTATCAAATAGAAAACGGCTTGTGTGGGAAAATATTCCAACGCCTGCAAAGCCAATGTTAGGGCCTCTTCAAAAGCTTGCTCTTGCATTTGCAAAAGTAAAGTTTCTTGCAGAAGATTAAAATTTTGGGGCGTTTCTTCTAAAGCTTTCCGATAATACGTTAAGGCTTTTTGGGGATCCTCTTTTTGGTATTGCTCGGCTAAGGCTCTGTTTGAAAGCTGTTCCTCTGTCTGTACCCCACTTACCCTGGAATCCCATTCTTCCTTATACTGCGGGTGCTTTTTAACAAGCTGTTTAAAATCCTCTAAAACCTTTGTGTTAAGCTGCTCATCTTGCCTATTGGACAAGAGTTTTTTAAATGCGGAAACCGCCAAATCCGTTTCCCCAGCTTCAATATAATGCGGATAGAGCCCCAAGGGAACTTCCCGAGCTTCCTTGTCCAATTCTTGCAAGGCCAAGGCGGCCAAGTAGGCTTTATCCGGTTTCTTGTAAAGGTGATATAAATAAATGAGGGCTTTAAAGTTCTGCGGATTAAGCGGCTCTTTTTGGCTTTGCTTTTGAAGATACTGCATCAATTTTTCGGGCTGCTTCGTCTCTCGATAGATTTGCTGCCGAAAGCTGTCCACTTCCCGTGTACCCCCTTCTACCTGCTCGAATGCCGCTATATTTTGGAGGGCTTCCTCTTCATTTTGTTTCCGCAACCAAAGCTTGGCCAGTTTTAAGAAATACACAGAATTTTTAGGGGCTAATTTCGCTCCCATTTCAATAGCTTTATCAAGCTTTCCCTGTCTTCTATAGGCTTCAAACAAAAGAGCCAGAAGCTCCTGATCTTCAGGGCGCTTGTCTTGTACCTTCTCCCATGCCTTTATCGCCTCATCGAATTTATTCAAAGCCCAATAGTTTTTTCCCAATTGGTAGTGAATGACTGTCGGATCCGGTGCCAGAGGCATACTTTTTTTAAGGGTTTCTATGGCCTGTTCATAATTTTCAATTCCATATTGTGCCACAGCCTTGAAAAAAAGATCTTGAAATGCATCCGATACTTCCCCCAGATCATCTTTAACCAATGTATCGTTAACCCCTTCCAGCAAGGAAGGTTGTCCCCAACCCCATAGCCCCACTAAAAAGCAGCCTGTAAAAAAGGTCTTCTGCAAAAAGAAGCGAATAAATGGCATAAACAAAGTGCTCATGAGTGGTCAACCTGCGACCACACGGGTAACTGAGCACGAATCTACAAATTTATTGGGGAACACCCCATTATTCTTCTTTCCCAAAAAATAGAGAATGTACAGGCCTATACCTATCAATGCTGATCACCTTCTTTTCTCTGCTGTCGAACCTCCCCACATATTTGTTTGTCATAGGACACACAGAGATCCCTTGACCATCCTCGTATATAGCTGTTCTATTCTATAGGAAGCCACAAAAATATCCAATTCTTCCTTTCCGCTTTTCCCTGTCTAACATTTCTTGAGGGAATAATCTAAAGAATGCCTGGGGATGGTTTCGGCGTATAATTAAAGTTTTAAAAAGATATTATAAAACGTATGCTGTAAAGGGTAATACATTTTTTGTTTTCGGATATTTAGGAATTGTTGCGTAAGGCGCGATTTCTTTAAATTCAACAAATAATAACTAACTCATAGAAGATCTTCTACTCCTCCTACTTTTCTTTCGGATAAAAACTTAGCAATCTCTAATCCCGTTATACTACTACAAATTCTCTTGAAAAAATAATGTCATTTAATAGCTTTATTGGGGTATTGGATACTAGATATTTAATATATTATCGTAATATTCAAGAATCATTTCTCTTACTTGCCTTTCATACAAAACAGCGTCCTTATTTTTTCTATTTATCAAAAAATATGCACTCGCACTAGAATATGCTTTATGGATAAA
>JAJYSO010000155.1 GCA_021793535.1 Bacteroidota bacterium
ATCTTAGAAAAACGAGTATTCCCGTGATGAAAAAAATCAGGCTAAGGGACATGACGTGTGTATGGAGCATGGTGAGCATTTCTTGCCGTGTTTTTTCATATTTCATCACTGTTGCTTCTTGATTGTCTTCATTTCCCAGATAATTCTCTTGAATGCCTTGCGGTGTGATGTGGGTGGTGTGATCCACAAATTTGACTCCCGAAGAAAAGCCAAAGCTCAAAATGACTAAAAATAATGCAATGAACCATTTGACCGGTTTGGGAAATTTTCGGATGGAACCGTTCCAGTTTTTCATAATAAGGTGGCTTTGTGTAAAGTGTCGATGGTTTTTAGGGCTTGAGCTACGGCTCTGGTCATGGATCGTGCCGAGATCGTCGCTCCGCTTATGCCATCTATATTGTTCCCAAATTTTGGAGAGGAAGTAGGCGTCATTCCTTCAAATTGTTGGAGCCAACGAGGGGTTTCAATTGCTCTTCCGAAGGTTTCCCGATAAATTAAGACCTTTGCTTTGATAAGGGTGAGTTGCGGATTGAAAATAAGTACATAATCAAAATCCCGCTCTTTGCTCGGGGCAGACCCTAGATAAGCATAGCCTTTGAGCTTTGATTGGATCCGTAATTTGTAGAGGCGGTCCTTGCTCAAATCCGTAGGCACTTCTTTTCGGATAGCAGCATCATTTACAGAGAGCTCTTCAAGGGTTACATCTTCTTGTCCAAGGGCAATATCCACCGCATTATGAAGTCGGAGTTGTAAAGTTCTTTCTTGCCCAAAGAGAGAAGCTTGAAAGAAGAACAGGAGTAGGTATAACAATAGTTGACTGCGAATCATCGTGTTGGTTTTAATTCAGGACAAATGTATCTATAATTAGTTTTATGGCATTTGAAAACATACTTTTTGGCTGTTTTTTAACCTGTTACAGTTTCCGACATAGCAGTGCACCTTCTATGGGATTCGCTGTAAGAGGGGATCCTTTGGTTTTGCAATGTGCCTGTGCTGAAATTCTTTTCCTTTTATCCTATACTGCAAAGCAATGCCATAGGTGTTATGATCCAAGTTGATGTTTCTCGAGAAAAGGGCATCTTCCACCCTGAATTGTTCCCATTTTCTATTCGCTTTAAAGATGTCTTCTCCAAAAATACTAATCTTTAGGTTTTTCCCTATTTTCTTTTCGATAAATACATCCAATTGAGTGTAATGGAAGTGTTTGGTAAAGGGATCTTTATAATTTGAAGCATAAGTAAAATTAAGGCCGGTTTTCCAGCTGTGTCCCAGATGGAAGGTATGGGCCGAGTAAACTTTGAGGCGTGGAGTGTTGCGCAAGGCTTTTTCCGCCTCTATCCGACGATAAACAAGTTGTCCATGGGTATGACTGCTCCAAAACCCAGAAAAAAAGTCTCGGGTGTAACGCGTGTTGAGGCCTGCCAAGAATGGCGTATTAAAATTGGCATTGGTCAGCAAGAGCCGCTGATCTTCCAGGGTATAGTACCGGACAATTAGGTCTTTGGCATAACCGGCATACAGTTGCAGAGTCCATTGTTTTTGCGTAGTTTCCAAGCTAAGGGTGTATTCTTTTGTGGGGTGCAAGTTTAATGTTCCGGATGTGTAGATGAGGTCATAATACAGGGTGGTAATAGGATTGAGTTGGTCATAGGTGGGGCGTATAAGCCGCTTTTCTATAGACAGGGTATAGCTTTGGTTTTTTGTTGGGGTTGAGCTGTAGGATAGCTGGTAGGTAACATCCAGGTGCTTTTCTTTTTGGTGGGAAACGAGCTTTTCTTCTTTTACATGAGTCGCATTCTTTCTCAGGTGAGGATTTTCTATGCCCAGCTCGAAATCCAACGCAGATCTTTGAGAAAGTGCAGCACGGTGTGCTAAGCGAAAGGAAAATAGATTCTCTCGGTATTGAAAAGCGGGGAAGAAAGCGGATTTTTCCATACCTTGTTGTCCATTTTCCTCGAGGGAAAGGCCTTGGTATTCAAACGTGGCTTTGGTAGTGCCACCTGTATGTTGGTGTTGCAAACTGGCAAACCCTCCCATAGCTGTGGTCTTGGTTTTCAACTGTTGGCTTTGGATTTGTGTTGCAGTGATCGATTGTCCGGGGTTTTTCATGGAAACAAAATTTTCCATTCCACCCACCTCTATAGTGGTAGCCTTAGAGAGAAGGTGTTGCCAGACTTGTGAAAAGTGATACGATTTAACCAAGTGATTCCTTTGCATGTTTTTCTTTATCTCCCTCCCTAAAGTATGGTCTTTTTTATCGGTATGGGTATAATTGAATTGTTGATGGAGCAATAGCTTGTTCTGTCCATTCAGTCTAATTTCCATATCGAGTAGTGCACGGTGGTTTCTATAGATGGTCCGCTTGTTCAGATCCCATTCTCCAATATCTTGGTTGGGGCGATCGCGCTTGAGGTAGCCTTCCGGACTAAAGGGATCGAATATAAAATCATATCCTGTTTGCAGGGAAATGTTTTTGCGATTCAATTCATAATGTACCTCTTGTTCGTTGACGAAATCATGACTGGGCTGGTGTACGGTTTTAAGGTTGATCTTGTAATTTTTCCGATCTGGAGCAAGATCAGTAGCATCCGAAGGTGCTTTTTCAAGTGGTTTTGATTTTTTTAGTTCCTTTTTGGAAGTGGTGGATTGGGCAAAGAAAGTAGATGAATTAAAGACTAAAATAGCTAGGCATACAATTTTCGTTACCTTGAAATGGGGGAACATGTGTGGTGATTCATGAGGTTTTTAAGAAATAGCTCCGAAAGCAAAAATACGAACTTACGGGCAAATCGAACTTCAAAGGTTTGGTGCGGTCATAAAAAATGCCTTGGCTCATTAAAACCAAGGCATTTTTTAAAGTTGAGGAAGCACAATTATTTGGCAGCCTCGTATTTTTTTGCAACCGTATCCCAATCGATTACATTGAAGAAAGCTTCTACGTAGTCGGGGCGTCTGTTTTGGTATTTTAAATAATAAGCGTGCTCCCATACATCAATACCCAGAATGGGGGTGCCACAAGCAGCCTCAGGCATCAAAGGGTTATCTTGGTTTGGGGTAGAGCATACGCTTACTTTTCCTCCTTTTTCAACAGCCAGCCATGCCCATCCTGATCCAAAACGCGTTTTGGCAGCATTACTGAATTCATCTTTGAATTTTTCGAAGGAGCCAAAAGCATCATCGATGGCTTTAGCCAATTCACCAGAGGGTTTTCCTCCACCATTGGGAGACATGACTTCAAAAAACAGGTTGTGATTGTAATATCCTCCACCATTGTTACGGACGGCAGCATTACTCAGGTCAAGATTGGTTAAGATCTCTTCAATGCTTTTTCCCTCCAAGTCTGTTCCTTCAATAGCGGCATTTAATTTACTGGTATATCCCGCATGATGTTTCCCATAATGTACTTTCATGGTTGCTTCGTCTATATGAGGCTCCAAAGCGTTGAAAGCATACTTTAATTTAGGTTGTTCAAAAGCCATAATATTATTTTTATAAGGTTTCGTTATTTCAGTGTGCATCAAAATTAACAAATATCGAGCGATTCCTTAAGGTATTATTGTTATAAATTTCTTAATGGCAAAATTTTAATTAAATCTAGTGGTATATTGAAAATAAATAAAGAAGAATTCTCAGATTCTCTCGGAGAACTTCTACCTTTGTGAATACGAGAAAGCATGCTGAAAAAAGGAGTGTACACAATGGAAAAAAAGGTCCCTCAACAAGCGATTGATGGCTTGGGGCATGTCAATAATGTAGTGTACGTGGATTGGATTCAGGAAATTTCCAAAAGCCACTGGGAGGCGCGAACTACTCCAGTGCAACGCGAAGAGGTTTTTTGGGTGGTTTTAAGCCATTTTATTGAATATAAGGCAGCCTGCTTTTTGGGGGACGTGTTGGTGCTCAAAACCTGGGTGGATACCATAGCAGGAGTCAAGAGTGAACGCTGTGTGGAGATTTGGCGTAAAGCGGATAAACAACTGGCTGTAAAGGCACGCACCTCTTGGTGTCTTGTTGATGCGAAAACTAAGCGTCCCAAACGGATTACGACAGAATTGGATCAAATCGTCGAAAAGGATGGTGGGCAATAAGGACATAATACTGTTTGATGGGGTTTGTAACTTGTGCAATGGGATCGTTCAATTTATTATCAAGCATGATCATGCCGATCATTTTCGTTTTGCCGCACTTCAAAGTGAGGTGGGGAGACAGTATTTAAAAAGGGCTCAGCTTTCGGGGGTCAAAAACACTATTGTACTTATTGAAAAAGAGCAGGGGTACGTAAAATCTACTGCGGCCTTGCGCATTTTTAGGGCACTAAAAGGATACCGATGGATGAGCATACTGCTGCTCATTCCGAGACGAATACGGGATTTTGGATATGATTGGATAGCTCATAACCGCTATAAATGGTTTGGGAGAAAGGATTCTTGCATGCTACCTACTGCGGAATTGAAGGCTAAATTTTTGGATTGAACCCCATGGAAAGCTTTGATTTTGGTTATCTAAAACCTTTCTAAATAAGGATTTAGTTTGTATTTTTGCAAAAAAAAGAAATATGTCTCGTTTTCACGAACTTCGTGTAAATGCTATCAATAGAGAAACCTCTGAAGCTGTTTCGGTAGGTTTTGAAGTTCCCGAGGGGCTCAGGTCTGATTTTACATTTGTTGCCGGTCAATACCTGACTTTAGAAAAAGAAATTGCAGGAAAAAAATTCAGGCGCTCCTATTCGATTTGCTCTGCCCCTGAAAGTGGGAAGTTAAAGGTGGCCGTAAAGGAAATTGCGGACGGTCGATTTTCGGCTTGGGTTAATAAAAGGCTGAAAGTTGGGGACGTCATGAACGTCTTTCTTCCCGAGGGGAGATTCACCTATCAACCTCATTCGCCTGAAGAGCGAAAAGCTTATGTTGCTTTTTCTGCAGGAAGTGGGATTACACCTATTATGGCCATTTTACAAAGTGTTTTGCGCTGCGAACCACAAAGCACATTTGTGTTGGTTTACGGAAATAAAACGCCGGAACAAACCATTTTCTATCAAGATCTCTTGCGCCTTAAGGAAGCCTATCCCGATCGCTTTTTTATTGAATTTGCTTATAGTCAACTCAAGCAGGAGAAGTCTCCCTTGGCGTTGATTAAACGTGGGCTTTTTGGGAGTAAGCCAAAGAAAGATGCTGCTGAAAAACCCATTTATGGGAGGATTCAATCGGATACGGCGGATTTTATCCTTAAACAGAAATATAGGCATTTGA
>JAJYSO010000156.1 GCA_021793535.1 Bacteroidota bacterium
GATCTCCGCCATTATTTCAGTTTTTATCGGAGATCAACTGACAAAAATTTTGGATGAATTAGAGATGGCCTCTGACCCTGATTTGTCCTCTCGTGAAAAATCGAAGCACCGGTTGAACGTGGTGATTAAAATTCCTGAGATCCTCATCGACAATACCGATCGAAACCGAACCTCTACTTTTGCTTTTACCGGAAATAAATTTGAATTGAGAGCGGTGGGATCTTCAGCAAACTGTGCCAATGCCATGACCATATTAAATACGGTTGTCGCCCAGCAATTGGCTGAATTTACAAAGGATGTGTACCATTATGTTCAAGAGGGAGGTATGGATCGAGAAGATGCGATCTTCAAAGTCCTCAAACAGTACATCAAAGACACCAAAAAGATCCGCTTTGAGGGAGACGGGTATAGTCAAGAATGGTTGGTCGAGGCCCAAAAACGGGGCTTGAGCAATCACATTAATACCCCAGATGCGCTGAAAACTAAAGTCTCCAAAAAGGCAATCCAACTTTTTGAAAGCCTAGGGGTACTCAACGAAACCGAAATTAGGGCACGGTATGAGGTAGAGCTTGAGGATTATGTCAAACACATTCAAATCGAAGCGAGAGTGATCGGGGATTTGGCTAGAAATCATATTATACCCACAGCCATTCAATATCAAAACATCTTGATACGCAATGTTCGTGGATTAAAAGAAATTTATGGTGGCACCTATAAAAAATATGCCAAAGAGCAGTTGTATATTCTAGAGGCAATCTCCGGACATATCGAAGAAATTAATTCCGGGATCACCGAGATGATCGAGACCCGAAAAAAGGCAAATGTCATCCTCGATATAGAAGAACGTGCACAGTTGTATTGCTCGGAGGTAAAGCCTTTTTTTGAGCGGATTCGCTACCATTGTGACAAGTTGGAACTTTTGGTAGATGACCAATTGTGGCCGCTGGCCAAGTATAGAGAATTACTCTTTACCCACTAACCTGATTTTATTGTTTGGTAATGATAAAAAAATCAACCATTGATCGTGTTTTTGAGACGGCTCGGGTAGAGGAGGTCATCGGTGATTTTGTTCAATTAAAAAAATCGGGTAGCAACTTCAAGGGGCTCAGCCCTTTTACAGATGAACGAACCCCGAGCTTTATGGTTTCTCCGGTAAAGCAGATATGGAAAGACTTCTCCAGTGGAAAAGGCGGAAATGTGGTGTCTTTTTTAATGGAGCATGAACATTTTAATTATCCTGAGGCCATCCGGTACTTGGCTAACAAATACGGGATTGAGGTAGAGGAAACAGAGCAGACTGATGGGGAAAAGCAAGCGGCCAGTGAACGCGAAAGTATGTACCTGGTTAATCAGTTTGCCCGGGATTACTTTCGAGATCAATTGCTTTTATCGTCCGAGGGAAAAGCCATCGGACTGACCTATTTTAAAGAGCGTGGTTTTACCCAAGAGAGCATTGCGCGCTTTGAATTGGGATACTCTCCAAATAATTGGGATGCTTTTACACAAGCCGCTTTGAAGAAAGGGTACAGCTCGGAGTTTTTAATAAAGACCGGATTGAGTATTGCCAAGGAGAAGGAAGGGCAAGAAAAAAAAATGTTTGATCGGTTTAAAGGGCGGGTGATGTTTCCCATACATTCGATGTCCGGTCGAGTGCTGGGCTTTGGCGGTCGTATCTTGGCCACAAACAAACGCATGGCCAAGTACCTTAATTCTCCTGAGAGCGAGGTATACCACAAGAGTAAAGTGCTCTACGGGTTGTACCAAGCCAAACAGGAAATTGCGAAAGAAGATCGGTGTTATTTGGTCGAAGGGTATACGGATGTGATCCAATTTCATCAAAAAGGAGTGACCAATACAGTGGCTTCTTCCGGTACGGCGCTAACACCGGAACAGATCCGTTTGATCAATCGGCTTACGGAAAATGTGGTTGTGCTTTATGACGGAGATGCCGCGGGGACCAGAGCGTCGGTCAGAGGGATTGATTTGATTTTGGAAGAGGGGATGAATGTGATGGTTTGCTCTTTTCCGCCGGGAGAAGACCCGGATAGTTTTGCTCGGAAAAACTCAGCTTCGGATATCAAGGCCTACTTGGCGGAAAACGCTAAGGATTTTATCAGTTACAAAGCTTCTCTATTGATGGATGAAGCGCAGAGTGATCCTATTCAAAAGGCAGCTGTCATTCGAGATATGATGCAGAGTGTGGCCAAAATCCCCGATGCGATCAAACAGGAGCTCTACGTTAGAGAGTGTGTGAAAATCATGGACATCTCGGAGGAGGTGTTATACAGCACCCTGGCCCAGATCAAATCCAAAAATACCAAGGATAGACGAAAAGCCTCTCAACCGGGTAAATCCGAAAAACTAGCGGTGGTCAAGCAGACTGCTCAGCAGAAGGTAAAGGTAGATACGCAATATGAGATTGAAAAACACCTGATCGGTCTTTTGCTTCGTTATGGAGAGAAGGAAGGACTTTTTGAAGAATACCTCTTGGAGCCAAACGAAGAAGGAGAATTGGTGTTGAAGGCGGAGAAACGCAAGAAAAAAGTCTATGAGAAAATCATGCTTGATTTGCAGGAAGATGAAGTGGAGTTCACCCATCCGGAATTTAGGGCATTGTACACGTTGATCCTTTCGGAGTTCAAGCAGAAACAAATGTTGGTTATCGAGGAATTTATCAATAAAATTGACCCGAAATTATCCGAGAAGGTGACCTCTATATTGATGCGTGCCGATCGGTACCAATTACACCGATGGGACACCAAAGGCATTTTCGTAAAAGATATCAATGAGTTGGATGAGCGAGAGGTACTTCAAACCATACTCAATCTGCGCACGCTTTTGATTAAAAAGAAAGCGGCGGAGTTGATGAAACTGATGAAATCCGACGGATCATCTAGTCATCGGGAAATGCTAGAGGAAATCCGCGACTATAAAAAGCTACAGGTCATTATCGCCCATAAGCTGGATATTGTGGTCAATCCCGGTATGTAGTCCTTTATTTAAAAAACCTTATTCTTCCTCGGTGGCGGCCTCCTCTTCCTTTTTAAAGGAAGTCATCCCGCTATCAATAAGCAAATTATACCACTGCAGTACTTTTTTGATGTGGCTGTTGTAAACGCGACTTTTGTCGTAGTCCGGCAGGATTTCTTCAAAGTACCCCGTCAGCTTGTCTTTTGAGGCTTTGGGATCAATTGCTTTACCACCGTTTTCTTTTTCGTAGATTTTTTGAAAAACTTCGCCCAAAGGAATCTCGTCCACTTGTGTGTATATGGCTATTTCACTGAGCATACTGACATCGTGACGCAAGTTGATTGGTAAGGTTTTTCCATTTTCAAGGGAACGTACCACAAGACCGGAATTGGTTTGTGCTTTGTATTCGTATAAGCCCGGTTTGTTGGCAATGGTAATGATTTTCTCTAATCCCATAGTATAAGTTTTTGCTCCGCAAATATGCAATCTTTACTGTTTTCTACAAAAAGATCAATGTCTTTTTTTTGCTTTGGGAAAACGCATGCGATAATCTACACTTACTTTCCCGATGACGATGTTATTGAGCTTGTTCTTGATCAAACGCTTTTTTAAACTGGAAATTTTATCGGTAAAGAGGATGCCTTCGATATGGTCGTATTCGTGTTGGATGACACGGGCCATGAGTCCGGTAAAAGTTTCCGTGTGAGGGTTGAAGTCCTCGTCACGATAGGTTAAGGTTATTTCTTCGGGTCTGAAAATATCTTCTGTTATTCCCGGGATGCTTAGACAGCCTTCAGAGAAGGCCCAGTCTTCTCCATTTCGTTTGACTACCTGAGGGTTAATAAAGGCTTTTTTACCCTTTTTTAGTTCTTCTTTTTCCTCTTTAGAAAGTTCTTCATCATCGGCAAAGGGGGAGGGATCTATAACGAAAATTCGAATGGATTTTCCGATTTGAGGAGCAGCCAGTCCCACGCCATTTGCATTGTACATGGTTTCAAACATATCGGCCACCAAACCTTTTAAATTTTCGAAGTTTTCCGGGACCTCTTCAGCCACTTTTTTCAGGATGGGATCGCCGTAGGCAACAATCGGTAATATCATGGTTTTACGTGTTTTATATCCAAGATTGCAAAGGTATAAAAATGAGCACTGAAATAACGATTAATCTTATTTTTTACAAATTTTTAAGGGGGCGTATTTGCTTTTTGTGAGTGACAATTTTTGTATGGGGGCGGGGTTAGGAGCGTTTTTTTATTCTTGATTTTTGGTAGGCATTCAGCACAGTTTTTCGTCCGATAGTTTTGGTGATGATGTCTTTTTCTAAATCCCATCCGCGTGCGGGGGAATATTCCCTCCCGTAGAGGATGATCTGAATATGGACTTTGCCCCAAGTTGTTTTAGGGAAAAGGCGCTTTGCGTCTTTTTCCGTTTGCTTTACGTTTTTTCCGTTGGATAGCCCCCAGCGGTACATCAGGCGATGAATATGGGTGTCTACCGGGAAAGTGGGAATACCAAAAGCCTGTGACAAGACAACGCTTGCTGTTTTGTGACCTACCGCGGGTAGTGCTTCCAGTGCTTCAAAACTCTGTGGGACTTTTCCGTCATGTTTTTCGATAAGCAGTTGGGAAAGGCCATGGATACCTTTGGATTTCATGGGGGAAAGTCCTACTGGGCGAATAATGTCTCGGATTTCTTCCACCGAGAGCTTGACCATGTCATAGGGATTGTCTGCCCGATCGAAGAGCAAGGGGGTAATTTGGTTGACGCGTTTGTCTGTGCTTTGTGCCGAAAGCAATACGGCAATAAGCAAAGTATAGGGATCCGAATGGTTTAAGGGAACAGTAACCTTGGGATAGATCTCATTTAACGTATTTAGAACGAAGTCTATTTTCTCTTGCTTTTTCATTTTGTAGGAGATGTAATTTAAAGGCTGTCTGGAACATAATATGGTCTCCAAATCTACTATATAATTGTCGGATGGTCAAATGTAAGTTTTACCCCGATGGTCTATTTTCAGGAATCAATCAGAACCTCTTAAAAATTTATTTGGAGGACTTATACGATTCATTTATCTTTAACAACGAGGCCAAAAATTGAAGAATGGAAGATAAAATTCTCTATTGGGATGTTAACCCCGTTATATTTTGGATAACAGATACATTTCCTCTAAAATATTACGGACTACTCTTTGTATCAGGTCTCTTTTTAGGATATTTTATAGTTAAAAATATTTATAAAAAAGAAAATATCCCGCTTGAAAGACTAGAC
>JAJYSO010000157.1 GCA_021793535.1 Bacteroidota bacterium
CCGATCTTCAAAGAATTTGAACGGGATTATTTGGATTTCTTGGAAGCTACTCATCGCGACACTTTAGACACACTAAAAAGCGGAAAGTTGACCGATGAAGCATTAGAAGTATTGCAAAATGCGGCTAAAGAAATCTCAGCGAAGTACAATTAAAAAGGTGACCTATTAATTTTTAAGACCACTTGTTCTCATGGCAAATTTAAAAGAGCTGCGCAGCCGGATTAGTTCTGTATCTTCCACGATGCAGATCACCAATGCAATGAAGATGGTTTCTGCAGCAAAATTGAGCAAGGCACAAGAGGCTATTACGGCCACACGGCCTTATGCAGATAAACTAGGTGAGCTCCTGCAAAACCTCAGCTCTTCCAGTGAAGGCGCCAGCAGCCCCTATGCAGAGAAGAGGACCGTAAAAAACATCTTACTGATTGCCATTTCTTCCAATCGAGGATTGGCCGGTGCTTTTAACTCCAACATTGTCAAGCGGGTCAACACTTTGACTCAGGAAGATTTCCGAGGTCAAAACGTGAAAGTACTCGCCTTGGGAAAAAAAGCCGGAGATGTCCTCCGACACCATCAAGACATTGTGGAAACCAACACGCAGGTTTTTGACAAATTACATTTTAACGATGCTGCAGCCGTAGCTGAAAAAGTAATGGACGCATTTGTGGCGGGAACCTACGACCAAGTCATTTTGGTGTACAACCGGTTTATCAACGCAGCCACACAACAAGTAATGGCAGAACCTTTCTTGCCTTTGCAAGCCAAACCAGAACAGTCCACGGAGCCTCAACAAGAGATCGATTATATTTTTAGCCCGGACAAAGACTATATCATTCAGGAATTAATTCCAAAATCTTTAAAGATACAGCTCTTTAAAGCACTTCGAGACTCTGTCGCAGCCGAACATGGGGCGCGAATGACGGCCATGCACAAAGCCACAGACAATGCTACCGAGCTCAAAGCAGAACTCACCTTGCATTACAACAAGGCTCGTCAAGCTGCAATTACCAATGAAATATTAGAAATTGTAGGAGGAGCCGAGGCACTGAACAATTAAGGCCCGAACCTTCCATTAGATACCACAACCCTCCCTTATCAAAAGAGAGGGTTTTTTTAAGCCCTTAGGATCCCTTGTACCGTATCCATCACCCGCTCGGGAGCAATGGTTCGCATCACATCTTGATATCCCGGAACCGTTTTGTTTCCGAATACGGAAGTTGGCAGCAGGGGAAACTGTTTTAAGTCCGGCAAAAGCTGGTAGGCAGACGGCTGTCCAAAAGGAGCAAATCCGGCATAAGGATGGGTAGCCCCCCACAAAGTGACAACAGGTCTCCCAAACATGGCCGCCAAATGCCCGTTTCCACTGTCCATAGAGAGCATTACATCCAGATGAGAAATCAGCGCCAATTCTTGCTCAAAAGTGAGTTTCCCGGCAATGGAAGTCGCCCTTTCATATCGTTCTTCTAAGGCCTTAAGTTGAGGTTCCTCCTTTGGACCTCCCCCAAACAAGAGCACCTGATAGCCCTCTGCATTAAAACGAATCAACACTTCCTCCATCAAATCCAGTGGGTAGGCTTTTACAGCGTGTGCCGCAAATGGAGCCACCCCCACAAGAGGCTTGGACCAATCCACCTTTAAGACATCCTTTATAGCCCCTAAATCTCGAGCGGGTAAAAAAGCGCCCCCCGCCAAATCAACAGAATAGCCCAACTGCCGAAAAACATCGGCATAGCGCTCCGGTGTACTTAACAAAGGCTTAAAAACTTTATTTTCTGGGCGCGTCAATGCCTTTTTCTGCTTTCTCCCCTTATCAATATGCGCCGAGGGCACATTAGCAAACCGAAGCAAGGTTCTCCAAATTTTACTACGCAACACATCATGCAGGTCCGCCACTTTCGTAAAACTTTTCTTACGCAACTGAATCCCCAAACGCAGCACCCCCCAAAGCCCCTTGTACTCCTCTTTCGTATCTACATCTTTTACCTCAACGCCGGGTAACCCCTCAAAAATAGGTGCAAAAAAAGGCTTGGTCAACACGGTGAGTTTCACCTCCGGATATTGTTTTTTCAAAGCCAACAGAACCGGGACAGCTAATGCACAATCTCCCATTGCCGATAACCGAATCACCAGAATATGTTCTTTTGTCCCTGTCATTGGTTCTATTTTTATCGGCAAGATAGCATTTCTAGAGCATACAAAATTCACGCAGCCTCGCTATTTCCTGCACTTAACTCTTCTAAGCCTACTCAATTCATTCCCCTTCTCCTTCCCCAAAGTGTGGAGTTTTTCCTCATTTCCAAAATCTACATATTCTATAAAAAACTGATAATCTATGCTTTATAAGGTAGGCATTAGTATTGCATAGGGTTTTAATGTAAAGACTATCGCAATGAAGATTCAGCAATATATCGTGTCATTTTTGTCAGTTGCACAAAAAACACAACCCCATACACAAGCTCCCACTGTTCAAGGGAAAGGCAGTTCGTTTACCACGAAGTCACTTATTTTGACCGGGACCTTTTTACTCTTGTTTAGTGCCGTATTTTCCCTTTTCTATTTTAACTCCTATTTCGAAGCCATACAAGATCATCGCTTTGAGCACTTTGGAGGGAATACGCTATTGTATCTCGGATACAGCTTGCTCGCCACCAATATTGGATTTTTAATCTATATGTTTGTGCTCTATAAGCGCTACCAACCAACGGCCATGGTCAGTGACGAAATGCTTCCCAAGACCACCGTGATTGTTCCGGCTTATAACGAAGGAGAGCTCGTCTATAAAACACTTTGCAGTCTGGTACAAAGTGATTTCCCCGCCGAAAAGCTTCAAATCATTTCCATTGATGACGGTAGCAAGGATAATACTTGGCAATGGATGCAAAAAGCCAAGGCCGAATTGGGAGATCGTGTGGTCATCTACCAACAACCCCAAAACAAGGGAAAGCGTCATGCGCTATACCGCGGGTTCCACTTGGCTACTGGAGATGTTTTTATCACCGTCGATAGTGATTCCATAGTCAAAGAAGACACCTTGAGACAAATGGTCAGTCCTTTTGTCACAAATGAGGATACCGGTGCTGTAGCCGGAAACGTACGGGTGCTCAACCGCAACAAAGCCTTGATCCCCCGTATGCTCAACGTCAGCTTTGCCTTCAGCTTTGAATTTATCCGTTCTGCACAAAGCGTGTTGGGTTCTGTATTCTGTACACCTGGTGCCTTATCTGCTTACCGAAGAGAAGCGGTCATCAAAGCCCTTCCTGAATGGATCAACCAGACCTTCTTGGGAAAAAGTTGTGCCATCGGAGAAGATCGGGCCATGACCAACATGATTTTAAAACAAGGATACAAAGTACTCTTTCAACGAAAAGCTTTTGTATATACCAATATTCCGGAGCATTATAAAAACTTGCACAAGATGTTTACCCGTTGGGAACGCAGCAATGTTCGAGAAACCATTATGATGAGCCGATTTGCTTTCAGCAACTTTAGAAAAGGACCTAAAACGGGAACGCGTTTGCTTTTACTCTACTCATGGTCTCGTTTGCTATTGGCTATTCCCCTACTGCTCCTATTTTTAATTTCAGCAGCTTTATATCCTCTGCTCATTTTAAACTCCATTTTAATTGGTGCATTGGCCTTTTCCAGTATTCAAGCCTTGTTTTATGCCCGAAATCACGATTTTAAAGATTCCTTTTGGGCCTATCCTTATAGTTTGTTCTATGCCTTTGCACTCTTCTGGATCACGCCTTATGCCATTCTTACCGCTAACAACAGTGGATGGCTTACACGAGAGCTTCCAAAAAGGAAATAGTCCACATAAAAAAGCATTTAATGCCCCTAAGGACACGGAAAGATCTTTAAAACGGGTTAAGTTTGTAGTCTTAAAAAGATTATTCACCCCATGAAAACGATCTTCATCACTGGAGGAGCCGGTTTTATCGGTTCCCATGTCGTTCGCCGATTTGTATTGCAGCATCCGGAGTTCCGAATTGTCAATATAGACAAACTCACCTATGCCGGTAACCTAGCCAATTTAAAAGATATCGAAAATAAAGAAAACTACATCTTTAAAAAGGGAGACATTAACGATACCGTCTTTATTCAGAAGCTCTTTGAGAAATACCGTCCGGAAGGCCTTATTCATCTGGCTGCAGAATCCCATGTAGACCGCTCCATCAGCTCTCCGCTTGATTTTGTCATGACCAATGTCGTGGGTACCGTCAACTTACTCAATATTGCCAAAGAAAATTCATCCAGCTCCTTTCGTTTTTATCATGTGTCTACAGATGAAGTATATGGAGAATTAGGAAAAGATGGTTACTTCACCGAAACCACCAAATATGACCCCCACTCCCCTTACTCTGCTTCAAAAGCCAGTTCGGATCACTTTGTCAGGGCATATCATGATACTTACGGACTAGATGTAGTACTTTCCAATTGCTCCAACAATTACGGTGCTCACCAATTTCCTGAAAAGCTCATTCCGCTGGCCATCCACAATATCCAAAACAACAAATCCATCCCTATTTATGGAGATGGTGCCAACATTCGAGATTGGTTATGGGTGGAGGACCATGCCCATGCCATCGAGGAAGTCTACTTCAAAGGAAAAACACGGGAAACCTATAATATCGGAGGCCACAATGAATGGACCAACTTGGACCTGATGCATTTGCTGTGTAGTCTAATGGACGAAAAGCTCAATCGTCCCTCCGGGAGTTCAAAAAAGCTAATCACCTTTGTCAAAGACCGTGCAGGGCACGATGTTCGATATGCCATTGATGCCTCTAAAATAGAAAAAGAGCTCGGCTGGAAACCCAGTCTGCAATTCAAAGAAGGACTCTCCAAAACCATAGATTGGTATTTGGGTAATCCAAAGTGGATGAAAGCCGTCACCAGCGGAGATTACCAACACTATTACAAAAAGATGTACGAGGAATGATCCCTTTTACCCCTCCATCATTTATTTGAGCATATTTTCCCTTAAAAAAACTATATTTGCACTTGCAAAACAAGCCCATACAACCCTATAGCTTAGAATTTTGAATAAATTAAAAAAATTTATTAAGAAGTACTTTTCAAGTTTTGCGTATTTCTACAGTTACTTACGCAATAAAGTTTTCATTGCCTTTTTTTTAAGCGTCAGTGTCAGCGTGCTGGACAGTATGGGATTGGTCATGTTCTTTCCCCTACTGGAAGCTATTGATAAAGGAAAAGACGTCAATCCGGATGGG
>JAJYSO010000158.1 GCA_021793535.1 Bacteroidota bacterium
TTATGAATCTTCCAGGCAACCTTTTTTCTAAATTACTCGTCTATATAGATAGAAACCCACAAGTACGTGAAAATTATTCCATTTTACAATAATAAAGAACTGATCGAGAGAGCACAAAAAGGGGATCGTTCAGCTCAACGATTCATTTATGAACGGTACTCTGCTAAAATGCTCAGTGTTTGCCGGATGTATATCAAGGATCTTCAGTTTGCAGAGGATGTCATGCTAAGGGGTTTTTTAAAAGTGTATATGCAGATGGGGAGTTTTCGATTTGAAGGAAGCTTTGAGGGATGGATCCGTCGAATTATGGTTCGAGAAGCCATTGATTTTCTCCGTGTGCACAAACGATTAGAATTTTCAAAGGACCTTGAGCAGAGCGTTCTTTTAACAGCGGTAGATGTGCAATATGGACATCAGGAAGTGGATGCTATACAGTCTTTGATTGACGAATTGCCGGAAGGCTATAAAGTGGTTTTTGTAATGGCCGCCATTGAAGGATATAAACATAAAGAAATAGCCGAGGTACTCGGTATTTCGGTGGGAACTTCAAAATCGCAACTGGCCAAAGCAAGGAAGGCACTTCAAAAACACTTCAATATAAAACGGGTAAATAGATGAAAACGACAGACCACGAAAGACACATAAAGGAATGCTTAGAGAAAAGACGAGTTCAACCCAGAGCAAACCTATGGGAAGATTTGGAGCGAGAGCTGGATAAAAAAGAGAAGCGTAGGCATACTAAAAAGATCTATAGATGGGTAGGTATGGTAGCGATATTAATAGGGCTTTTTTGGGGAGGCTCTTTACTTGGTCCGACACCGCAACATCGCATCTCCAAAGTTTCTAAGAAAGCGGATACTGTTGATTCTACTTTTGATTATCAAAAGCCAGAAGGGGTACAAGAAAGATCAAAAGGCATTCAATTCTCCGTTCTCCCCCCAGATCATGAAAAGGAGCGTTCTCAAAGACATGAGGACCTTGAAGAGCAAGCGACTATTGTGGCGACCTCGCCCTCCAGACAGCCTGGTAAAAAGGGTTCTTCTTCGTCCCCCAAGCTCAACCGAGAAGCTACTCAAACAGACGAAAGTTTACGGGAAGTTGAAAACTTAAGCTCTTCTGAAGAAAGAACGATTCAAGAAGAGGATTCTATGCTGTACACGACAATAGCCGATCGAGATGAGACAGAAATCCTTCTTCGAGAAGCGCTTTATCGGGAGTTCTTGGTCGATATGAAAAAAGAGGGTGATTCTGTGCGTATTTTGGCGCGTGGAGAGCAACTTTTAAAAGAAATAAACCTAGACCTGGAGAAAGAGGAGGATCGCGCTTTCCGCGATAAAATATGGAGAGCGATTCAAAAAGGCTGGGATAAGGCCAGATCTGCTGTCGCAGTAAATCCCAGAACGCCATAACCAATTTTTTAGAAGAAGTTTATCAGATGCAGTTTCATTTATTCCCAACGTTATCTCTAAAACTACAGACTATGAAGAAATTATTTTTTACACTTACTTTTTTGTGTTGTTTCACTTCCTTTTTTGCACAAGGTAAGCTTGAGCAGATTCTTAGAGGGGAGACCAAGCCTGATATAGATCAGCTTGAAATTCAAAAAGAAAAAGTAGAAGAAGAAGAAAAGGAGCTGCTTCGAAAAGAAGTAGTGATGATCAATCGCCTCTTGAAAGAGGAAAAAATAACGAAAGAGGAGGCTGATGAGCAAAAAAGAGCAGCGGCTACAAAACATGCACGAAACATCAAAGATCAGCTACAGATTCTGGATGCTCATATTGATTTAATGGAACGGAATGCTGATGTAGATTACCAAGTGTTGTATTCTCAAGGCAATGAAAATCATAAAGCTCCTAGAGATTCACTTTCTTCTCGTTTTAAATTTCGTAATACGTACGGTAGTTTAGTCGTTGGCTTTGGCTTTAGCAATGCCAGAGGAGAGGGTTTTTCCATAGGGGATCGATACCGCGTCGCTGGGAGCCGTTATTTTGAGATGGGATATGAGTGGAGTACCGGGTTGACCGCCACGAATTTTCTTAGATTCAATTATGGTGTGCTGCTCCAATTTGATGGGTTTAAACCCAAGCAGGCCCATCAGTATTTCGTATTGGAGGGAGATCAGGTAGAACTGCATGATTTTGAAGGGCAATTGAAGAAAGCAAAACTGAGAAGGAACAATTTAATCGTACCCTTGCATGTGGAGCTTGGCCCAACCGATCGTCGAGGGTATAGTAATAATTTTAGAGTAGGTTTGGGTGGATTTCTAGGGTTGAACCTCAGTACTGTGCAAAAACTCAAGTACAAAGACGATGGGCATCGCGTGAAGGAAAAGAACCGATTGAATTCGCAGGCGGAGGATTTGGTGTATGGATGGAGCGGCTATCTGGGGTATAAAGGAACCACGCTGGTGATTCGATATGCCACCAGCCCCACCTTTAAACATAATCTTATACGAGAAGAAGTTGTAGCGCTGGGTGTTCGTTGGACGTTTTAAACATGTCTTCAAGCGAACCTCCGGTGGTATCTGTAAATGCGCTAGAGTATCTACGCATTTGAGCTGCAGAAAAAGAGTAAAGGAGGAAACACATTAAGGATATCATCGATTTTTAGGAATCCGATCCTGCATTTACTTTTAAGAGATTGATTATAATTCGGGGTCTAAGATAGTAATGTATCCATCGTAACTGATGGATTGCCGATCGTTGGCAGATATGGAAAGGTGAGCCTTTCCATTTTTAAAAATTTCAAGATACATCATATCGATCACCCTGCTCTTATCAGGTCGAATGGAAAAAGAGGTTTTTCTTGCACTTCTTTTTTTCTCAATAGTGGCGTTTTTAAAATCAAATTTAAATCCGTCATCATCTGTACGACCATATTTCGCTTGGTAACGTGTTCCAAAATAGGGGAGATCTCCTTTGATATGCTGATTGTTGAACGAGAGGTAGTAGCCACTTGCTATGTCCAATATTCGATGCCCTCCGGTCGCATCCATTTGTCTCATGATGTTGACCACAGTTTGGTCTAAGGGGTGTGCCCGAGTGGCCATGAATTTAAAGGTGTTCTGTTCAACAGCCTCTTCAATTTGGGGGGATGTTGTTCCCTTGGCATTTTTGGCAGTGGAACAGGATATTGCTGTAAAGCCAATTAGAAAAATTCCTATGAAACAGATTGCCTTGTTTTTCATTTCCGCGCACTTTAAATACTTATCTTTTGTAAGCGCAAGAATTATGCCCTTTTTGGCGCATTGGAAAAAGGATACCTTCCTGCTTTGAGCAGAAAAAGATATTTCGAATGAAAATCAATAACCTTCCTCTTGAATTCCAAGTGTTTTATACCGATTAATGGAGACTCCTTTTGCTCCTAATGCATTCATCATGTTGTAAAGTCCAAAAAGAGATCGATTTACATAGATAAAGTGCTTGGAGCCCCGATTGATTCTGAGGTTCTTGAGCCTGCTAAGCTTAGTATAGCGTTGGCCCAAGTTGGCAATTTCTTGAAAGTACTGCTCATCGGTGAAATCGAAGGTTATGCTTCGTAAGGGACGGGTGAGCAGTGCCAATATTTCAGTTAGGAGTTCGATAAAGAACTGTCTTTCCGTCTTGGTGTCTTGCGCATTTAAAAATTCCAATTCTTCTAATCTTTTCTCTAATTTTTCGGAATTGTTTAAAGTGTCTTGACGGGTGATTTCCAAATAGGGCCGATAAAAGGAATTCGGGATTGTTTTAACGCATCCAAAATCGATGACCATCAACTGGTGGTCATTTGAAATAAGAAAATTTCCAGGATGAGGATCAGCGTGTAATTTTTGTAGTACATGTAATTGATACATGTAAAAATCCCATAAATCTTGGCCCAGTTGATTGCGAACTTTTTGCGAGGGATTTTGGGCTATAAATTCAGAAAAATGGACTCCTTCCATCCAATCCATAGTGATGATTTTATCTCCCGAAAATTGAGGATAGTATTGTGGAAAGCGAATAAAAGAAAGGGGGGCACAATCTTTTACAAATTCTTGACTTTGTTTAAGTTCAAAAATGTAGTCTGTCTCTTCGATTAACTTTTGCTCGACCTCTGCAAAATATTGCTTTGCTCCTTCTTTTTGAATGTTAAACATACGATGGGCAATAGGTTTTACCATTCTCAAATCATTCGATATGCTATCCTTCACTCCAGGATATTGAACTTTTACGGCAAAAGCTTTGTCTTTTAGTTGTGCTTTGTGGACCTGTCCAATACTGGCCGCATGGATGGCATTGTTGGAAAATGCATCAAAAATATCTTCGGGATTTTTCCCTAAGGACTTGCGGAAGGTTTTACGGACCAGAGCATAGGAAAGTGGGGGAACCGAGAATTGTGACAATGCGAATTGGTCTGTGAAAGCCTTGGGCATAATATTTTTTTCCATGCTCAGCATCTGTGCCACCTTGAGCACAGGTCCCTTCAACTCTTGAAGGCGGTTATAGATATCACTTGCATTTTTTTGATCGAGCTTTGCTTTGGCCTGAGGGTTATCAGACCATAATTTATCCCCATAATATTTTATATAATTTCCCCCGACCTTCATTCCTGTCTTTAGGAGTTTTCCTGATCGTTTTAATTTACCTGTAGGGATCTTGTCAAGTGTTTTCATACTTTTTTGGCCGACTATTCAAATTTTTCTTGCCATAAAAACTTTCCAAAATCAAGAAGCTTTGTGGCAAAGGAGGTCTCCATGATTTCCCACCCCAGACTCATGGATTTTTCTATATAAGCATCTGTTTTTTCGAAGTTAGAAGATCGGTCATCTAACCAAAATTTTATTATGGAAAGAAAGTGTAACCACAATACTTCCTCTTTGGGATATTGGGATAATGCTTTGAATTGCTCCGGCACCTTATTAAATAGTTCTTCTTCTTTTTTAAGGTCCAGTGTTTTGAGATAGGATTGATAGGTGCTTCTGAGCGCTTTTAAATTATGGAAACGATGTTTTACGTCCGTTTTGAGTAACAGATAAACTAGCGATCGATTTAAGGCGAGGTTTTCGAAAAATAGATAATAGAGATTGAGTAATTTTTCCTTGGGAGAGAGTTCCGCATACCCCTCTGTTTTTTTTGTGAGTTTGAGTGTCTCTTGAAAAAAATGAACGAGATATTCTTGTTCCAAATGGTCTAAATCAGAGAAAAAGCTATAAAAATCGGGTTCCTCTATACCTAATTTTTCGGTGAATAAATAAGTAGTCTTGGGGCGCTCAG
>JAJYSO010000159.1 GCA_021793535.1 Bacteroidota bacterium
TTGGTAATTCAGACAATCAGAGCTGCGGATTCCTTTCTCTTCCTTTGGCTTTCAAAGGGAAGATAAAAATGCTTCTCTTGTGCAACAGGCAGAAAGTCAAAATCCTCTATTTTCATACGAAGATAGGTAGTTGAAAAAGTATTGAATGGTAAAATAAGCCCAAATAAAATGTCCAAAAATGTCCATTATTTAAAGATTTCCTAAATATTTCTTAATCATTTTTGTGCACAAACAGAACAAATACCTGAGAAATGGATTCATGACCTCCACATCTTTCAACGCATAGCAGGCAGATATCTTGCACCTTAGTGCGGGTATTTTTTACCCCTTTATCTGTCAATATGACAGTCAGTAGGGTTTGGTACTTCTTTTGAACAATCCATCAGGAACTGAAGAAAACTAAATTCATATATCATGGCAAAAGGAAAGATTAATGTTTCCGTGGAAAACATTTTCCCGCTGATTAAAAAATTTCTCTATAGTGATCATGAGATCTTCTTAAGAGAACTCATCTCCAATGCGACAGACGCTACCTTAAAACTAAAACACTTAGTGAATCTAGGTGAAGCGAAAGTAGATTATGGCAACCCGCAAATCGAAGTCAAAATTGACGAAGACAAAAAGACGCTTCATATTTTGGATCAAGGGATTGGGATGACAACCGAAGAAGTGGAAAAATACATCAATGAGGTGGCCTTCTCGGGCGCCAACGAATTTCTGGAAAAATATAAAGACTCTGCCCAAGACTCCGGGATCATCGGCCATTTCGGCTTAGGTTTTTATTCCGCTTTTATGGTAGCTGACAAAGTTGAAATCATCACCAAGTCCTATAAAGACGAACCAGCTGCACACTGGACCTGTACGGGAACAGTGGATTTTTCTTTGGAAGAGGCAGACAAAAAGGAACACGGAACAGAAATTATCCTGCACATTAATGATGAAAGCGAAGCCTTTTTAAAAGAAGCTCGAATCCGTGAGCTCCTGGTGAAGTACAATAAATTCATGCCCGTTCCCATCAAATTCGGAACCAAAGAAAAAACGCTTCCTTTACCCGAAGATGCAAAGGAAGACGACAAGCCTAAAACCGTTACTGTCGATGACATCATCAACAACACGCAACCCGCATGGGTAAAGCAGCCTGCGGATTTAGAGGAGCAGGATTATAAGGATTTCTATAGAGAGCTCTATCCTATGCAATTCGAGGAACCCTTATTCCATATCCACTTGAACGTGGATTATCCTTTTCATCTTACCGGAATATTATACTTTCCTCGTTTGTCCAATGACATGACTCTGCAGAAAGACAAAATTCAACTTTACCAGAACCAGGTTTTTGTGACCGATAACGTAGAAGGAATTGTTCCCGAGTTCTTAACCATGCTCAAAGGGGTTATTGACTCACCGGATATTCCGCTCAATGTCTCTCGATCCTATTTGCAAGCTGATGGAAATGTCAAAAAGATCTCGAGTTACATCACCCGAAAAGTTGCCGATAAACTCAAAAAATTATTCAAAGACACCCGTGAAGACTTTGAAAAGAAATGGAACGACATCAAAGTCGTGATTGAGTATGGAATGCTTACAGAGGATAAGTTTTTTGAAAAAGCACAGCAATTTGCTCTTTACCCCACTGTGGAGGGTGATTTTTACACCTTTGAGGAACTTCAAGAAAAAATTAAAGCGGCGCAAACCGATAAAGATGGCAAATTGATCATCTTATATGCATCAAACCCTGCCGATCAAGACAGTTACATTCAAACGGCAAAAGCCAAAGGCTACCAAGTATTGCTTCTGGATTCCCCGATCGCTCCTCACCTGATCCAAAAATTGGAAGCTGAAAAAGAAAATATTTCCTTTGCAAGGGTAGACAGCGACCACATCGATAATTTGATTAAAAAGGAAGAAGAGCAGGTCTCCAAGCTCACTGAAGAAGAAAAAGAAACTTTAAAGCAGCAATTAGAAAGCGTCATTCCCAAAAAGGAATACAGCATCCAATTGGAGAACATGGACAGTGAGGCTGCCCCACTGCTGATTACCCAACCAGAGTTTATGCGCCGAATGAAGGAAATGCAACAAACCGGCGGTGGCGGTTTTATGGGAATGGGGAATTTCCCTGAGTTGTACAACCTGATTGTCAATACCAATAGCCCGCTGATCGAAACGATTTTAAAGGCTAAAACAGACAAAAAAAGAGCCCGCTTGATCCATCAAGCACTCGACCTGGCCCGGTTGTCTCAAAACCTACTTAAAGGAGAAGAACTGACGAATTTCGTAAAACGAAGTTTTGATATGATCAAATAAGAGGGTTTCTGAAGGGAGGTCCAAAAAATATGCCCCACAAATAGCAAAAGGTCTTTTCCTCTTTTTGAGAAAAGACCTTTTGTTTTTATCTAACTTTTTCGAGGAATTCAAAATAACTCCTTCAAGTATTTAAGGTTTGATTTAGCCTTGTCCACAACTTCGGCGCTGCGCCCATTGATCATCAGTTTACCCATGGCTCTGGCAAACCCTTCCAATTGGTCGAATTTCACTCTCGGTGGCATGGCCAGAGCATCCGGATCGGTATGAATGGTTACCAAGGCCGGCCCTTTATACAAAAAGGCTTCCTTTAACGCAACGGGAACGTTGACCGAATCCTTAACGTCCCAAGCTTTAATTCCCATAGCCTCAGCCACGGCCTTAAAATCAGGATTCTTCAGATCGGTCTGCCAATCCGGGAAGCCGGCTACTTGCATCTCTAATTTTACCATTCCCAGTGTTTTATTTTCAAAAATAACGAGCTTCACCGGCACTTCGTATTGACTAATGGTCATCATATCACCCAAAAGCATACTGATCCCGCCATCCCCACACAAGGCGATGACTTGTCGATCGGGTTGGCTCAGCCCGGCACCCAGTGCCATCGGCATGGCATTGGCCATGGACCCGTGATTAAAAGACCCCGTCAAATAACGGTCGCGTTTCCCTTTGAGATACCGCGCCGCCCAAACAGCAGACATCCCGGTATCCACTGTAAAAATGGCGTCGTCATCCGCCAGTTCATTGATCACTGCAGCAACATATTCCGGGTGGATTTTCTCGTTCTCACTCTTTGAATACACATAGCTTTCGTAGTCTTTCTGTTCCTTCTGATACCCCGCACGCATTTTTTTTAAAAAGTCATCCTGCGTTTTCTCCTGTATTTTTGGCAATAACATCTGTAAAGTATCTTTTATGGAACCCAGGTAGCCATAATCTACTTTTGCGCGGCGGCCGATTCGCGCCGCATCGATATCGATTTGAATAATCACGTTTTTGTCCGGCAGAAATTCGCTATATGGGAAGTCCGTTCCCAGCATCACCATTACCTCAGCCTTATGCATGGCTTCGAAACCTGATTTATTTCCCAACAACCCGTTCATCCCTACGGCATAAGAATTATCTTCTTTGTCAAAAAAGATCTTTCCGCGATAACTATACCCCATTGGAGCTTTTAATTTCTGGCTAAGCAGGCGTACCTCTTCTTGAGCATCTTTACAACCATGACCACAAAACAACATCACTTTTTCATGCCTGTTGAGTACGTCTGCCAATTCGTCTAGATCACGGTCGCAAGGCACTACTTTGGTATTGAAAATAAAGTTCTTCGTCGCAATAAGATCTCCCTTAACTTCTGCCGAGGCGATGTCTCCCGGAAGACCGATTACCCCTACTCCTTTTTCCTGTACAGCATGTTGAATGGCAGTTTGAAAACCATGTGCAGCCTGAATTGGGGTATTGGCCATAAAACAATACTTGCTACAATCATCAAATAACTTGGTCACATTGGTCTCCTGAAAGTTGCTCAACCCCAACTTATCAGTCGTCACAGTACTGGCAATGGCAATGACCGGATTTCCTGAACGATTGGCATCATACAGCCCATTAATCAAGTGAACATGTCCCGGGCCACTGCTTCCCATACAGCATCCTATTCCGTTTAATTCTGCTTCCATGGAGGCCGCGTAGGCCCCTGCTTCCTCATGGCGAACGTGAATCCACTCCAATCGACCATCACGACGTACGGCATCGTTCACCGGATTAAGGCTATCCCCCGTTACGGCATAAATTCGTCTTACTCCCGCATTGTAGAGCATCTCTACTAATAAATCTGCAATTTTCATATGATGTTACTTTTAAGCGTTAAAATCTTCCACTTTGGAAGAAGGAAAAAGTTTATGTTAAGTATTCAATCCTTCTCAGCAAAAACTTGAAATACTTGTGCATAGTTCTCGAATTTATTAAAAATCATTTAAAAGTGACAGTACATTAACAAATTATACATACCTTGAAAAAACGATGGCGGCACATTTTCCCGTTCATCATCAAATAAAATATAAAAATGACAACCCTTTCACCCATAGCTATAACGAACCTCTAACCTTGAAAAACACGCAGCAACATGAAACGCTTTCCCTTTCTATTTATCGTCTTGATTAGTATATTACTTCTGTACTCCTGTAAAAGGACCTCAACACAGACTACACCACAAAACTCCTCTTCTACTGATTCCACCGTACAACTGACCACAAAAGACTCCATCAACAATGCCAGCAAGAGCAATTACACACAGGAAGGAACCACAAAGAATGTGGGGCAAACGCGGACCAACAAAGGCATTGGCCCTATTGATCGGGTTGACCTTCCTAGCCAAATCGATGAGGAAATGGCTGCTGAGGGGAAAAAGTTGTACAACAATCATTGTGCATCCTGTCACCGCATCAACGAAAATTTAACCGGTCCGGCCTTGGGGAATATTTTGGATCGGCGCACACCCGAATTCGTCATGAACATGATTTTGAATACCCAAGAAATGATTGAAAAAGAACCAGTAGTGATGAGCCTAAAAGGAGAGTACGAAACTGAAATGGTTCAAGTGGATGTGACCCAAGAAGAGGCGCGTGCCATTATAGAATACCTACGAAAATACCAATAGAGGCTCCACGATATTGTTGATGTACTTACGGCCATATAAAAATTCGAGAAGTCCACAAAAACGAACCTTCTCATCATGTTCCTATTTGTACATTTTTGCCGGCCAGCCTTGGAAAACTCAGAAAGTGGTGCGTCGTATTTTAGAACATCAGTACCAAGACACTCCCGATGGGTTACATGGAAATGACGATACCAGACAAATGAGCGCCTGGTACATTTTAAGCGCAATGGGGTTCTATCCGGTAGCT
>JAJYSO010000160.1 GCA_021793535.1 Bacteroidota bacterium
CTGATCTTATCGAACAAATACCGGCTCTTCCGTCTTTTCTGTATAACGCTCACTGTATTGATAGCCCATGGCATTCCACTTCAAAAGATCTTCTGCCTTTTCTATCTCCTTTTCGATAAGGTAACGTGCCATCGCTCCTCTTGCCTTTTTTGCATAAAATGAAATGATTTTTAACTGGCCATTTTTAAAATCCTTAAAAAGAGGAGAAATCACCGGTGCCTTTATTTTTTCAACCGCTACAGCTTTGGCATATTCCTGACTAGCCAGATTGACTAAAAGCTCATTCTCCTTCAACTCTTTGTTCAATTGATTGGTTATTTTGGCTGTCCAAAATTCGTATAAATCCTTCTTCTTTTGGACGGGTAATTTTACACCCATCTCCAAACGATAGGGTTGAATCAAATCCAAAGGGCGCAATATGCCGTACATTCCGGTAATAATTCGCAGGCGATCTTGTAGGCTATCCAATTGACTGTTTTTCAAGGTATAGGCATCCAAGCCCTTATAAGTATCACCCGCATATAAATACACGGCTGGACGTGCCCGTTCAGTGGTATTAGTCTCGTCAAATTGTTGGTAGCGATGGTAATTCAAATCCGCCAGCTGCTGACTAATCCCCATCAATTTTGAAAGTTCTGCCTTGGTCATCCGGGCCAATTTCCGATGGAGCTGAACAGCTTCCTCAAAAAACAAAGGCTGTGTCCCTCTTGCCGTGGGTAACGTCTTTTCCTCTTCCATGGCTTTGGCTGGAGAAACGATAATCTTCATAATCTTTTTTGTTTAAAAATACAAAATTCCTCGGGATTGCATTTCTAAACAAAGAGGAAGTTCCTTCTAAAAATCGTGCCTTGGACCCCTTATAATTGATGACAAAAGGAGGATTATCTCGCCATTATGCTCTTGTTTTGACGCAGAAGCCAAATAAAAATTCCTTAACGTCTTGGCAAAAACACTTCGGCCATCATACAACGCACACTGCCTCCCCCTAGTTTTTCAACCGTCGGGATTTTCGCTGTTAGGATAGCTGCATGGGCCTCTATAAGCTTAATTTGCTCTTCTTCTAAGGAATCATAAGCCGCCTGACTCATCACCATGTATTTTTGTTCAAAAAGCCCGCGAACCTCCAACATGTTTCCCGCAAATTGATACAGCTGTTTCTCACTCAAATTGACAATGATTTTCCCATCTTCTTTTAAGCTCTTAACCACTGTCTTTCGCTCTTTGGCATCATCGATACTGTCCAGGCAAATAATGGCCAATTCCTCTCCAAGAGCCATCATCACATTGGTATGATAGATCGGCTTTCGCATACCTTCTACCGTCTGGAAGGCTTTAAATATAATCGGCATGTACTCAAAATCCTCGCAGAACTCAATGACTAATTCCTCATCCGCACGGGGCGATAATGCACAATAGGCCTTCCGATGCTGACGATCCAAAACCAAGCTTCCCGTACCTTCTAAAAATCTCCCATCCTGTTCGGCAGCAGTATAATCCATAAAATCCTTAATAAGATAACCCTCCTGCTCCAAGCGATCGAATACATCCTCTCTCCGTTCCCGCCTTCGGTTTTGTGCAAACATCGGGTATACTGCAACCCGACCCGATTGGTGAAAGGATACCCAATTGTTAGGGAAAATGGAATCCGGAGTATCGCGCTCTTGATCATCCTGAACAACCACGACTTTCACTCCTTTCTCCCGCAGTACTTGGACAAAGGCGTCAAATTCGGATTGGGCACGCCTTGTAATTTCTTGGACGGACATTTCGGCATCCTGCATAAAATAATTGTTCACAGCTGTCTCTTCATTCATCCGATAGGCCACCGGACGAACCATCAATAGGGTATTGGTAATTTGATTCATTTTTTCTCTACGCATATGGATATTATTTATTGCCGCTCCAATGGAAGTGTTGAACACCTCAACAGGCCTTCCTGCTTGGCAATTTCACGATAAGAAACCTCCTCCACGGTGATGCCTTGCTTTCTAAGCCAGCAATTGAGCCGTGTAAAACTCCGATCTGAAATCACTACTTCTTCAGAAATAGAAAAAATATTACTATTCATTTGGTACATCTCCTCCTTGGTGAGCTCAAAAACATTCTCGGGACCAAAATTTTGAACTAACCATTGATACTCCTGTTCCTCCAAAAATCCATTTTTATGGATAATGGCTTTGTCTTTACCCACCGGCTGAAAACAGCAATCCAGATGCAGTGCATTATTCTTAGGATCAGTATTGGACTTTCTCAAATTGAAGGACTTCACAATCTTGTGGGGGAAGAGTTCTTGCAGTGCGGCAACAGCCTGGGGATTTGTGCGGGCCGTGATGTAATCCCGGTAATCCTCTCCTCGGTAGGTGCCTACAAAAATATAATCACCATGCGGCATCACATCCCCTCCTTCCACATGTACTTCGCCCGGAAATTGTACAATTTTTTTGGGGTCAATTTGTTGTAAAACATTTTGTATAGCCGAAAGCTCTCGACCTCTATCGGGTAAGATATTGGCCTTAATAAAAGTATCTTCAATAACAAATCCGATGTCTCGGGCAAAAATTTGGTTGACTCCTTTAATATTATCCGGATGGAATACTTGAATGCCATATTTTTTAAACACTCGTTCCACCTCCTTCATCTCTTCTACCATATCCTCCTCTCGAGGATAGGTACCTGCACTAATGTGTTCTCTAGATTTTGGATCGTATGCATCTTTTTCATGTGGGGTAGGTCCGCAATCTTGGGCAATCCCCAGAATGACAGACCTCAGGGGCGAAGTCTCATCGCTTATATGAAGGTTTAACATGTATATTTTACGCCTTAAAAATTGGTAACCATAGCCAAAAAACGACTATGGTTAGCTCATTAAACTTTTAGGAAAGTTAGACAATCATCAGTATAAATAAAAGGAAAAACTTCAAGAAAGAACAGGGTAAACTTGCTTTTAGAAAAAAGCTTTAGGACCCTCTCATTCTTCCAATAATTTATAGCTAAAATCAATGGCAATTGGATATTCTTTTCAAATTTATCCAATAAAAAATCGGCTCTTAAAAATTCAAGAAAGCCGATTTTTGTTTCTCTGACATCTCCCGATGATGTACACCACATCAACCGAAATCTTCCATGACAATAAACTCGTCTTTTACACCTAAGGAATGCAACTGTTTCTGTACCGCATCCAACATTGGGTCTGGCCCACAAATGTAGTAGTATTCCGCTTGTGTATTTGCGTATTTCTTAATGAACTCGGCATCTACAAACCCATGAGCATACTTTTCATTTTCTTCATCAGAAAGGATGTTGATAAAGTTTTTACCCAGTAATTTTGCAAAGCGTTTTTCATCAATGATATCTGCGGTGGTTTTATTGGCAAAAATCAATTTGTTATCGGCAATTTTCCCTTCTTTCTCCAATTGCTTTAAAATAGCGATAAAGGGAGTCACGCCTGCTCCACCAGCGATGAAAATACCGTTTCCTTTATAGTGTATGGCCCCAAAAGGCTCGTGTAAGATCAGCTGATCTCCCGCCTTTGCTTTTAGCAGCTCACCGGTCACTCGGTTTCTCGAAGGATAGGTTTTGATGGTAAATTCTAAAAAATCATCCTCCGGCAAAGAGGTGAAAGTAAAGCAACTCAAAGTCTCCTTCCATTCGGACTTATTGACGGCTATATCTGCCGCCTGCCCGGGAACATATGAGAAGCCCTCGGGCTTTTCAAACTTGATCCGCAATACGTCATGTGTGACTTTTTCTATCGATTTGATCCTTACGATTTGTCCCATACTTTTAATTATTTATTGTTAGCAATCTGAGCTAAAAAGTTTTCTCTATAGGTATCCAGTTTAAATTTTCCCGAAAAACTTTCCGTTACGGTTTTACTATTGGTATCCTTGATTCCTCTGGAGGCCACACACAAGTGATCGGCTTCGATAACCACAGCAACATCATCGTGTCCCAAGGCCTCTTTGAGCCCCTGGGCAATCTGCACAGTCAATCTTTCTTGAACCTGTGGCCGCTTAGCATAATACTGTACCAATCGATTGATCTTTGACAGACCAATCACATGATCGTGTGGAAAATAAGCCACATGTGCCCTTCCTATAATCGGCACAAAATGATGTTCACAATTGGAATAGACGGTAATGTCCTTTTCCACAAGCATACGATCATAATGATAAGTGTTCTCAAAGAGTGTGAGTTCAGGCTTATTCTTTTCTTGTAATCCGCTGAAAATTTCCTTGACATACATTTTGGCAACGCGCTTAGGAGTCCCTTTTAAACTGTCATCGGTCAAGTCTAAGCCCAAGATGTCCATTATCTCTGCAAAATGATATTGAATTCTTTCTATTTTTTCGGTATCGCTTAGCGCTTGACTCACCTGCTCACCCATCGAGTTGACCAGGACTTCTCCCAAGTTTGTATCTGATTTCTCCATAAAGTATTCGTTTTTAGCTCTATTTTTTTAATCCTGAACCACTATTTCCCCCTTCATTGTGGGGTGTATGGAGCAAATATATTTAAAACTTTTATCAGGAACGGTCTCAAATGTCTTTCCTATCTCAATTGTTCCCGAAGTCCAGGTTTGCTTCACATCGGTAGAGACATCATGTTCCACAATCCCTTGGTTGATCCAGACCACTTTATCCCCTTTGTGAATGGTGAGTTTGGCGGGATGGAATTGCATTTGTTTAATGATAACTGTGTCGGTCTTTACCGCTTGTTTAGCTTGCATTAATGGAGCTTCAACGGCAGCTTTTGAAATACCCTGATCCGTAAGAGCAGGATGGGAACGGTTACAGGCTGCCACTAGAGACAGTGTGCCTGCCCCTAGTAACAGTGTACATAAAATTTCTTTCAACATCTCGGCTTATTTAATTTTTGCTTGATCTTCCTTAGCCATTTCCAAGTGATGTTCCAGCAGTGGAGACACATCAATCAAAGCTTTTTTGAGCTCGTCATTCTCAGTTTGAGGAATTAAAATGGTTTTGACTGCGGAAATAACGGCATCGTGGAAAGCTACCTCGTTATCGATATAAGCTTTATCAAAAGCATCCCCGCTCAAACCTTCTAGTTTATCGGTAGTTTCTTTCTCTTGATCCAAGAGAGATTTGGTAATCGCATTATCGTCGTCTGGAGTCACACCGAGTTTTCCGGCTAATTCCGAAGCGGATTTAATAATATTCTCATGATCGTTGA
>JAJYSO010000161.1 GCA_021793535.1 Bacteroidota bacterium
GACGAATGCACAATGGTATTGACTTTGCTTCTAATGTAGGGGCAAATGTGTACGCCACCGGAGCGGGTACCATAAAAAAAGCTGCTCGTGTGAGTGGTTATGGAAATCTTATCGAAATCGACCATGGCTTTGGATTTGTCACTCGCTATGCACATTTGAGTAAAATTGAAGTGCGTGCCGGACAAAAAGTGAAAAGAGGTCAGATTATTGGAGAGGTGGGTAATACGGGAATCTCTACAGGGCCCCATGTGCATTATGAGATCCACAAGAATGGAAAAATTGTCAACCCTATTAACTATTTTCACGGAGACCTTACTCCTGAGGAATATTCCATCTTACTCGAGCGGTCTGAGTTGAAAAATCAATCCATGGATTAAATGCATATTGAACTTCCGGAAAAATTGTATTATGATATTGGAGAGGTAGCACGCGCCTTTGATGTAAATACCTCGCTGATTCGTTATTGGGAGAAGGAGTTTGATATTTTAAAGCCGAAAAAAAATGCAAAAGGCAATCGGCGGTTTACCCCAAAAGATATTGAAAATCTTCAGTTGATTTTTCACTTGGTCAAAGAGCGCGGGTATACTCTTGAAGGGGCTAAGAACCACTTAAAGTCTTCACAAAACAGTGTGCTGAGTACCTTTGAGATTATTCAACGGTTGGAAAGCGTTAAAGCAGAACTACTTAAAATAAAAGAACAACTCTGAGTTGTCATTACTTTTACTATGAAAGGAGCCATGAAATGGGTGATTCCGTTAGCGATAGCTGCGGTAGCCGCAATGTTTTACCTGAACATTAATAACCGTGCCATTGAAAAGCAGGAGGAGGCGCAAACCAGATGGTCGGATGTCGAGAGTGCCTATCAACGTCGAAGTGATCTGATCCCCAACTTGGTCAATACGGTCAAAGGAGCAGCCGATTTTGAGCGCAGCACTTTGACCGAAGTGATTGAGGCCCGCTCAAGGGCGACAGCTGTAAATGTGAATGCCCAAGACCTTAATGAAGAAAGTATTCAGGCTTTTCAACAGGCTCAAGAAGGATTGTCTTCAGCTTTATCCAGATTGATGGTAACCGTTGAGCGCTATCCAGAACTAAAAGCTACGGAAAATTTTCAGGCCTTTCAGTCACAATTGGAAGGAACTGAGAACAGAATCAATGTTTCTCGAAATCGCTATAACGAGGCCGTAAGGCAATACAATGTTTATATCCGCCAGATTCCGCAAAACCTGGTTGCCCGTATAGCTGGGTTTCAGAAAATGGCTCGCTTCGAAGCAGAACAGGGAGCTGAACGTGCTCCTGAAGTTAACTTCGATTCGTGATGGCCTTGCCTTTTAATTTTTCGACTGGAAGAAGTACCTTATTTTAATGGTATGAAAAAGGGAAAACAACAATTTTTTACGGCTGCTGAAGAGCAGGAAATCATCACTGCCATAAAACAGGCGGAGAAACAGACATCTGGAGAAATCCGTGTTCATATTGAATCCGATTGTAAAGGAGAGGTAAAAACACGAGTGACGCAGCTTTTTAGAAGCTTGGGTATGGAAAAGACGGAATACCGCAATGCAGTCCTTTTTTATATGGCCGTCAATAATAATCAGTTCTACATTTTGGGAGATAAAGGGATTTACCAAGCGGTTCCAAAGGGGTTCTGGGAAGATACTAAAGAGTTGATGATGGAGTCTTTTCAAAAAAATCAATTTAAGCAAGGGTTGATTGACGGTATCTTAAAAGCCGGTACTCAGTTAAAAAAATACTTCCCGTATCACGAAAATGACAGGAACGAATTACCCGATGAAATTTCCTATCAATGAGCATTTATCCTCTTGGTTCTTTTCGATATGCTGTCTTTTTGGGGTGGGTATTCTTATTTCCCTTTTTAAGCTTACATGCGCAGTTAGAAATTCCAGCCAAGCCTAAGCTTCAAACCAGTGTGTATGATCAAGCGGGACTCTTGTCCGATAATGAGAAGGCAGAACTGGAGCAAAAGTTGATCCAATATGCCGATACGACTTCGACCCAAATTGTGGTGGTGATCTTAAAGGCTTTACACGGAGAGTATATCGGTACCTTTGCAGCAGAATGGGCTCACCAGTGGGGCATCGGTCAAAAAGGACAGGATAATGGCGTATTGCTGATGGTTTCTAAGGAAGATCGAGAATTTTGGATAGCCACGGGCTATGGAGTAGAAGGGGTGCTGACAGATGCCAAAAGCAAGTTGATCTATGAACAGACGATTAAACCTGCTTTTCAGAAGGGGAATTATTATGCTGGATTGGATAATGGAACAACAGCCATCATGCAAGTTTTGCAAGGAGAATTTGACCCTCAACCCAGTCCCTCACCCTCTTTTACAAGATTGTTTCCCTTTTTAATTCTTCTTCTTTTTATTTTAATTTTCTTTAAAAATCGTCGGGGCAATCGAGGGGGAGGATCTTCTAAAGGAGATTGGCTGTTTGATGCTTTTATTTTGAGCAGTTTGGGCAGGGGGAGTTCAGGTGGTTTTGGCGGCGGAAGTTTTGGTGGAGGCGGCGGCTTCGGCGGTGGCTTCGGTGGCGGAGGTTTTGGCGGTGGGGGTGCCGGCGGAAGCTGGTAAGCTTGAGGTGAAACAATCGCGATTATTAGATTGTCGTGCTCTAAAAAAATGCATATCTTTGGGAGGTTACCATTGTTTATCTTAAATTACTATCAAATGCCAAAAAGAGATTCTAAAATATTTGAGCTCATCAAAGCCGAGGAAAAACGTCAAAAAGAGGGTTTAGAGCTTATTGCCAGTGAAAATTTTGTCAGCCCCCAGGTTTTGGAAGCCATGGGTTCCGTACTGACCAATAAATATGCGGAAGGTTATCCGGGAAAACGCTATTACGGAGGTTGTGAAGTCGTGGACGAAGTGGAAACCTTAGCTATTGAACGGGCAAAAGAATTGTTTCGTGCCGAATACGTAAACGTACAGCCGCACTCGGGATCGCAGGCAAATGCTTCCGTATATGCGGCCTGTTTAAAACCGGGTGATAAAATTTTAGGATTTGATCTTTCTGCAGGCGGACACTTAACTCACGGGTCTCCCGTTAACTTCTCTGGAAAATTGTATAATCCTGTTTTTTATTCGGTTAAAAAAGAAGATGGATTAATTGATTATGATGGATTGGCCGAAACTGCAAAAAAGGAAAAGCCAAAGATGATCATAGCCGGAGCCTCGGCCTATTCTAGAGACTTTGATTATAAAAGATTCCGTGAGATTGCTGATGAGAATAATGCGATTTTAATGGCAGATATCGCTCACCCTGCAGGACTTATTGCAACGGGACTGCTGGCCGATGCTGTAGCTCATTGCCATATTGTAACCACCACCACACACAAGACATTACGAGGACCTCGGGGAGGGATGATTTTGGTGGGTAAAGACTTTGAAAACCCCTTTGGGTTAAAGCTTAAAAGTGGGAAGCCGAAGAAAATATCAACCTTGCTAAACAGTGCTGTCTTTCCGGGGAATCAAGGAGGACCTCTTGAACATGTTATTGCAGCCAAGGCCGTCGCTTTTGGAGAAGCTTTAACCTCCAATTACAAGACGTATATGCAAGACGTTCAAAAGAATGCCCGTGCCTTAGCCAAGTATTTTGTTGAGCACGATTATCATATTGTTTCGGGGGGAACCGATAATCATATGATGCTGATCGATTTGCGCAATAAACACCTCACCGGGAAACAAGTGGAGAATGCACTGGTCAAAGCCAATATCACCGTCAATAAAAATATGGTTCCTTTTGATACGGAATCTCCTTTTGTCACTTCGGGGATACGCATTGGGACCCCCGCAGTCACTACACGAGGATTGAAGGAAAAAGACATGCAGACGGTTTTTGAGCTGATCCATGAAGTAGTGGAAAATATTGGAGATGAAAAGGTATGCGACCGGGTCAAAGGAAAAGTCGCCCAGATGATGCAAGACAGACCATTATTTGTGGACTGATTTTCACCTTTCAAAACACTATTTTGAGGCTTTTATTAGACAATGTTGCGAAATTCGTAAACTTGAGTAAAGAGGAAGAGCGGATACTTATGGAATCCTTTGTGATTGATAAGTATCCGGCTAAATCTTTTTTGCTCAGGGAAGGCGAGATATGCAAAGACAATGTTTTTGTTCTTTCTGGCATTTTGAAAAACTACATGGTTGATGATGACTTGAAAGAGCATACCTTGAGCTTCGCTTCTCGAGGATGGTGGAGTGGGGACATGTACAGTTTTATTTCGCAGCAGCCGGGAAATTCATTTATTGTCGCTCTAGAAGAGACTACGGTGATGAAGCAGACGCGAGAGGAGCAATTGAAGATTTTTGATCGAATTCCAAAAATGGAACGCTTTTATCGCATTCTTATTGAACGCTCGCTGGTGGCTACTCAACAGCGGATGCTCAATAATATGCAACTGTCCGCAGAAGAACGTTATTTGCGGTTTATGGAGCGCTATTCTGATATTAAATACCAGCTCCCTCAAAAAGATATTGCATCTTATTTGGGGATTACCCCACAGTTTTTTAGTAAAATGAAAGCCAGAATGTTACGGTCGGAATCGAAGCTCTGATTGTGTATAGACTTTTTCCGGTGAGAAATTTCCTTGATGCCCCCACGAAGATGAGATAGGGTTCATTAAAAAAAAGAACAATGTTAGAAAGACTTTTGGACCATTTAAAAACAGAAACATTTGACAATTTTGTGGAGTTTGTTCCACGAATCATTTACGCCCTGATATTTATTGCCATCGGGGTGTTTGTGATTAGGTTTATTATGCGCTCTTTACGACGCATCATGGATCGATCACACACCGAACTCTCGCTCAGGCGGTTCATAGAGAGCTTGAGTATTGCGGTTTTGTATGCGATTTTGGCCTATTTGATAGGGCGTACAATCGGGATTAAAGCCGCCACTTTTATAGCGGCTTTTAGTGCCATTGCGGTAACCATAGGGCTGGCCTTGCAGGGGAGCCTGGCGAATTTTGCAGGCGGACTTTTAATTTTGATTTTTAAGCCTTTTAAGATAGGGGATGAAGTAATCATTGAAGATATAGAAGGGGAGGTTATTGATATTAATATTCTCTACACCATTATCGATGATTAGAGAGTACAACACTAT
>JAJYSO010000162.1 GCA_021793535.1 Bacteroidota bacterium
CCATTGATTTGGATTGGAACCCGTAACCATTTACGTATCAAACGCATAGTCATTGGGCATTTTACTTTTTGGTAAAGTAGGTTTAGAAGTAAGCAATGGTCTACTTCATCAAAGAATGTTTTCAGGTCAATATCTACGATAAACGTAAACCCATGATGGATGTGCTCCAACGCTTTACCAACTGCTTGGCGGGCGTTTTTATTGGGTCTGAATCCGTAACTGTTAACACTGAACTCACTCTCGTAATGTGGCATCAGAACTTGTGATACCGCTTGTTGTAACACTCTATCTGTTACAGTGGGAATTCCTAAAAGGCGTGTTTTACCATTTCCCTTAGGAATCTCCACTCCGAGTATGGGCTGAGCTGTATAGTTCATCTTCCTGATGGAAGAATAGAGATGCACTTTTCCTTTCCGAAAACTTTCGGTCAGTTCTTCTACATTCATTCCGTCCACCCCTGCACTACCTTTATTGGCAATTACTTGCCTCAAGGCGTGTTGCACATTGTGAGGATGTAATACACGTTCAATCATACTTTAAAACTTTAACCTGTTCCGCTTTCTCAAGGCTATTCGCCAACCGGCGAATTCCATTGTGAATTAGGAACCAAAATACGTTCAGTCCTTCCTTTGACTGTGAGACCTCCGCTTCATTCATCGGCTCGTTTCCTCAAAGTACTATGACCTCTGCTGACTTCTCCGTTCTGCCAACCCGTGGCTTCGGAGACCTCCCTTGGTAAGGTATTTACCCTTTGGTTAATCACTGCTGCATCTACTACTTCGGTTATTTCCCACTAATGTGGGATTTGGACGTCACAATGATGTGTTTGCTCATCCAACCTCATAGCCTCCTATGCAGTTCCTGTTCGTCAGTACCAACCACGTAGTTTGGCTTACTTCAGTCCCAAGCTCACGTCTGGCAACCTTGCCACTTACTTTGCTTCAGGCCGTTACTCCTGCGCATCAAGGACTTTCACCCGTTGGGAACGCTCTTTTGTCTTTCAAAAAGAACTATATTTACCATTCAAGGCGTACAAAAGCGTTTGCCAAAAGCGGCAATAATCGCTTCGATTTAAAGTTTTTTGTTAAATTTGCAGTTTATGCTTCGAGCGAAATTTTCACGTTAAAATGCCGCCTTCGGCAAGCCGTGGAAACGATGGCAACAAGTTAAAAAAACCGTTCTCTCATCAAACCACAAGAAAAAAGACAAGTTTAATTTTTAAATGACACCCCCGAAAAAATCTATCATATTTATCTTAATTGTTACAGCTTTAGATACTGCGGGATTAGGAATTATCTATCCCGTTTTACCACAACTTATAGAAGATTTAGTAAACACGGATATTAGTACAGCGGCAACTTATGGTGGTTGGCTGACTTTTGCATATGCGCTAATGCAGTTCTTTTTTGCACCTGTTTTGGGTAATTTGAGTGACAGATATGGGCGAAGGTCGGTTTTATTAGTATCATTATTAGGTTTTACGATTGATTATTTATTTCTTGCGTTTGCACAAAATATTATTTGGCTTTTTATAGGTCGAATAATTGCGGGAATAACCGGAGCAAGTTATTCGGTTGCATCTGCCTCGATAGCAGATTTAAGCACGGATGAAAATAGAACTAAGAATTTTGGATATATAAACGCGGCTTATAGTTCAGGCTTAATAATCGGACCTGTGATAGGTGGATTGCTCGGACAATTTGGAACACATATCCCTTTCATCGCAGCTGCTGTTTTAAGTTTCGGAAATTTTATTTTTGGCTATTTTATGTTTCCAGATACATTGGAAAAGTCCAATAGAAGGAAATTTGAATTGAAAAGAGCCAACCCCTTTGGGTCCTTTAAGCATTTAAGTAAATTTCCAACGATAATAGCTCTTATCATTGCAATGTTCTTTATAGCAATCGCAGGTCATAGTATGCCAAGTGTTTGGGCATATTTTACTATTGAAAAATTTGATTGGAATATAGAATTAATAGGTTATTCATTGGCATTTTTAGGTTTACTGTCAATTATCGTTCAATCTTGGCTTGTAGGAATCTTGGCCAAAATCTTGGGCGATGATAAAATGACCATATTTGGTTTAATGTTTTCAATCGCAGGGTACTTACTCATAGCATTCTCAAATGTGGAATGGCTTCTAATTCCAGCAATGATAATTAATGTAATTGGGAGTGTGCAAAGAACAGGCTTTCAAAGTATCATTTCCTCTCAAGTTTCAAAAAGCGAACAAGGCGAATTACAAGGGAGTTTAAGCAGTCTGTTCGGATTAGCTACTATTATCGCACCACCATTACTGACAATGGTATTTACATATTTTACAAAAAATGAAAGTTCTGACATTTATTTTCCAGGAGCACCATATTTAATTGCAGTATTCTTGACAATAATAAGTCTGATTATAATGTTTATAAATTACAAGAAGCGGAAAAAGCCAGTTGCCAATAGCGGCTTTCACACATACTAAAACGAAACAGCCGTACAAATAGCACATTTGTTTTCCCCCAACGCACGGAAATAATTTTACAGATTAATTTAAGATTGAATTATTCCATTAAATTAACGTTAACCATTTTATCGGCTTTTATTAACAAATTATGACTACTACCTGATAAATTAGTAAGATATAGTTTTTTGCCTACCTTGTGATAGCGTTCTGTAAGTTTGTTTACCGCTTCTATGGCGGACATATCCACAATGCGGCTTTCCTTGAAATCAATTATTATTTCATCGGGGTCGTTGAGAACATCAAATTTATCGTTGAACATTTTTATTGAGCCAAAAAACAATGGGCCATAAATTTCATAACGCTTTATTCCATTTTCGTCTACCCGTTTTCTAGCACGAATTCTTTTTGCATTATCCCAAGCAAATACCAATGCAGAAATAATAACACCAATTAAAACAGCAAGTGCAAGGTTGTGCAGAAATACAGTTACAAGTATCACTAAAACCATTACCACAATATCCGAGATAGGATATTTATTCAAAATCCTTACACTTACCCACTCAAAAGTCCCAATAGCCACCATAATCATAAGCCCTGTCAACGCAGCCATTGGCAATTGCTCTATTAATGACGCCCCAAACATTATAAAAGTTAATAAAGCAACGGCCGCTACAATGCCCGATAGTCTTGCTCTTGCTCCATTGGAAATATTAATCATACTTTGCCCCAACATTGCACAGCCACCCATTCCAGAAAAAAGCCCTGACGTAATGTTGGCAATACCCTGTGCTGCTGCTTCTTTATTGGTTCGCCCTCTAGTTTCCGTAATTTCATCAATAAGTTCCAAAGTCAATAAACTCTCTATTAATCCGACACCAGCCATTATAGCGGCATATGGAAAAATAATCGTCAAAGTTTCCAATGTAAAAGGAATTTCAGGAATATGAAAAGGAGGAAAACCTCCTTGTATAGAGGCAATATCCCCCACTGTTTTGGTATCTATCCCAAAAAATGCAACAATTCCAAATACGACCAACACAGCAGCTAACGAGGCAGGGAATGCTTTGGTTAGTTTGGGCAACCCCCAAATAATAAGCATAGTCAACAACGCCAAGCCTACAATAATGTACAATGATCCACCCGTTAGCCAACTTCCGGAATCATCTTTAAATTGGGTTAACTGAGACATAAAAATAATAATCGCCAAACCATTGACAAAACCATAAACAACAGGCAACGGTACCAAGCGCATTAATTTTCCGAGTTTTAAACCCCCAGCAAGGATTTGTATAATTCCAGCAAGTATCACGGTTGCAAACACATATTCCACACCGTGGCTTATTGATAGCGCTACAATTACTACTGCCACCGCACCGGTCGCACCTGAAATCATCCCCGGCCTTCCGCCAAGAATAGAAGTAACAAAGCCCATAACAAATGCGGCGTATAAACCAGTCAGAGGCGATAAACCCGCTATTAAAGCAAAAGCTACCGCTTCGGGAATGAGTGCCAAAGCAACTGTAAGACCTGATAAGACTTCTGTCTTTGCATTGGTTTCAGAATTTTTATTAAATAAATTTAATATCTTTTTTACTTCCTTCTTTGATTTTTGACGATATAATCGAGCGTATTTATTCATTATTTTTTGTTTTACAGATGATAAATCATCTGTTTAATTGAGTTTGTATTAAATTGACTATTGAGATCGTTCTGAAGAGAACAAGGAAATGATTGTGTACAGCGATTTAAGGTGGAGTTACCTCAGGCAAATTGAAATTATATATAACAAATGTACTTTTCATATCGGAAGTTGCAAATATAAACTTTTTTTTGGAATTGAAAAACGAAAAGAGAAAAAAAGGCAACACTAAATAAAAACCATACACAACAGCACAAAATGAAGGAAGTAAGTGTGCAAACAAGCGGTTTGTACGCAAGCGGGGGTTAACGTCTTCGTTTGAAATATTATTATAAATTTACGGTCTCGGCTTCGGCTGATGTTTCGTGGTTGCAATCCCCATCTACTATTAACCCCCCGTTCTGGCTAATAGTAGGATTTACATTGAACAATCAATTTTCAACAAAAGAAAGAATTTTCGACTAAAAAATTAATAGCACTAAACAAACGGCCGTTTAAACAAACCGGTCTTTTCTTGCTTTAATAATCCTTCAAAAGACATACTGATGTTATAAGACGGACGGAACGGTTTCAATTTTAATTGCAGAATTTCTTTTGGCGGAGTAAAGGATGGCCACTACTCTTGTATATAGTTCTTTGTTTGTTCTATTCTAAGTTGAGGGAACCTTCGAAAAATAAGTCTTTTGCCCTTTCTCTTGCCTTAACTCTTGCCCTGCTTCCTTTTTCTAAGCCCTGTCCTTTTATCACTCCTCCCCTATCTTTTGTCTCGTTATTCCTCTAAGGTAATAGCATCAAAGTCTTCATTAAAAAAATCAGACAAAAACATTCCTATCCGGTCTAAAATATTTACAAGAGAACTAAAACGGAAATCTTCTGAGCACGCCTCATATTTTCCATACTGTGATCTATTTAGCTCATATTTGTAGGCAAAATCATAATCTAATAACTTCGAAGGGTGTTCGTCAAGTCCCT
>JAJYSO010000163.1 GCA_021793535.1 Bacteroidota bacterium
TTAATCAGTAGGTCCGGGGTTCGAAACCCCGCGGGGTCACACTCACAATCAAGCCTTTACGTAATTGCGTAGAGGCTTTTTTATTGGATTTACGAACATTTCATGAACATTTTAGGGCTCCTCACTACTGTATATTAGCAGCTGAGTTCCTCTCTCTTTTATTCCGGTTTTGATACGTTTTCTTAGTGAGGATATAATCTTCTGATATATAAGGATGAATAAAGGAAGCGTCTCGACAGTCTTCTTCTTACCTTTTCTATCAATATTATGTTTCTATGGCTTGAAATCTGAAATTAAGCAGGAAACAAAAAGCTGTAAAATACAGAAAGAGACAAGCTTATCCTTTCCCAACACAGGATCCAAAATCGGCCAAGAAAAAAGGGTTCTTTATTTACCTATCTCCGTATTTTTTTCTCGCTCAATTATTTTACTTATTATCGGGCTTAAAGCTAATTTTTAATAAAGCTTGAAAGCTTATCAACTACTCCCTCTTTTAGAGATAAATCTGGATCAGCGTATGTTTTTATATTTTCTCGGGGGTCGGAGGGCGCCTCCTTTAAAATATGATTCATCCCGTCTATGATTTCTAATTCAGCTTTTGGGTTTGCGCCAGCTAACTTTTCAGCCTGCGCGAGATCAACTTGCAAGTCTGTCGTTCCTTGCACAACAAGAATAGGAATATTCAATTTAGCGATCTCTTTCGCAGGATCATATCTCATCCACGATATCATATATGGTTGAACACTCGGGCGAAATAAAGAAAACAACATAGGCGGAACTGAGTCCACTGTTTTTTCATTCTCTAGCTTTGCAACAATATCAGCAACTTGATCAGAGAGCATCGGCGCTTTAGCACTAAGCTGTTGTTTTATCAAATCTCCTGCTGTAAGGCCGGAACCCGATAGGGATATAAACTTTGTAATATCCTTGTTAGCCGCAATCATTCCAATTAGCGAGCCTTCGCTATGACCAACAATTATGACTTCTGAAAATCTTTTATCGTTTTTCAATGCTTTTACCCAAGCTTTGGCATCTTTAATATAATCTTCAAATCGCAAATCTTTCTCTTTTAAACCTGCAGCTTGGCTCGCTCCTATCCCACGTTTGTCATAACGCAAAGTAGCAATCTCATTTTCAGAAAGACCTTCTGCCACCATCTTAAGGCTATTGTTTTTCATCATCGGGTTATTCCCATCCCGATCTGTCGGACCCGACCCCGCTATAATTAATGCCACAGGAATACACTCTGTAGTTTCAGGAACAAGCAAAGTACCTTCAATATTCCCTGAACCCGTCTCCAAAACAACAGTCTCCTCTCCAATTTGCGCTTGTAAAGTAGAAACATTAAAAAGACCCAACAAAACCACCACAGCAATTATTTTCATAGCATATACATTATAAGCAAAACAAATCAAGCCTGTTCTCGTCTCTCTATCTCTGCAATTTGATTAGCGATATTTCTATTGTAGTTGCCAACTTTAGAAGGCATTAAAAACAAATCAACGATAGCCCAAATTCCCAATCCGCCGGCAGTTATCCAATACAGAATTTGCCACCCCCATTTCCCGAGATAGGCATAATGTATTCCTAAAATAAACCAACAGACATACGCAATCCCCGTAGATTTCATTTTGGATTGCAAATAGTATTTATTAGTCTCCATACATACAATTTAATTATCCTCTAAATATTTTTGCTGTTTTCCGACCCAATTGTTCTGCCAGAATATTTAATTTTTGGCGCAATTCTTTTCCTTCCGTAATAGAAGGAACTTCATCTAAATAATAACGCACCTCGGGCTCTATTCCTTCTTCTTTCTATATAGAAAGAGCAACCAACTCTTACTACAGCTCTTATTGTGAAACCTTGTTATTCTCTCCCTTTTTGTTTTGGTTCCTCAGCCAAAACGGACGGCAATAGACACCTTAATTATAAAATTACCAATAGGTAAAGCTGATGCTCATACAACTCCTTTATCACCTATTCGTATTTAGCTTTTGGCAAGTGCCATCCTATCAATATCCAAATATTTCTTTTAAATCAAGAACTTTTACTTCCCCCAGCCCCGCTAATTTAGACTGGTCGAGATTTCCTTTTCCAGCAACAATACAATAGGCATAATCTTTTCCTTCAACCTCCGCGGCAAAGAACTTCTTTAAGTCTTCAAAGTCCATATCCGGAATTCGATCGTAAATAACCTTTCTCACATCGTAGTCTCTGCCCATCTTTTGAGCCGCCAAATAATTATATAGAATAGCGCGACCTGTAATTCTATCCGTAGCCATCTTCTTCCTTAAGGCTGTCTTTGCATTTTCGACATTCTTTTTGGACTCGGGCAAGTCCGTTAATAACGCATTCATTCCATCAACAGCATCCCCAAATTTATCACTTTGTGCTCCCACATAAGCCATAAGGATATTGCGTTGATCGGCTTTTGAAGCTGTACTATAATTGGCAAAGGTCGAATAGGCCAGCGCCTTTGATTCTCTTATGGTCTGAAAAACGATCGATTCCATTCCACCACCAAAATACTGATTGAACAAGGCGATATCCGGCTCTAAGTCAGGGTTGTATTTCGATCCATTTCGTATCCAGAAAACTTCTGCTTGAACCATATCATAATAAGCCATCAAAACATCATTCACTACGGTTTCCTTTCTTTGGTAAGTCACTTTTTCAGGAAGATCTATAAACTGATCTGGAGCAGGGTGAACCTTCTCGATAAGTTTTGCAATATCGGCTCCAGATTTTGGCCCATGATACAGAATTTGATGTGGATAATCTCTCATTTGGTGCAACAAAGCCACGACATCTTCAGCCTTTACAGCATCTAACTCATCATCTGAAAAATTATTATTAAACGGATTTTCCTTTCCATACATGGCATAAGAGCGCAAACCATTCATGATTTGACCTTTACTATCTTTAGCATTAGCACGTGCTTTTTTCAAGCGATTAATATAGGATGCCAATGCTTCCTCATCTGCCACTGCATTTTTGAGAAGATCATCAAACAATGCTACGGTCTCTTCAAAGTTTTCTTGTAACCCGCTTAAATGTAGAGAAGATTCTTCTCCAGAAACGCTACCGCTAAAAGAACTTGCCAATTGATAAAAGGCTTTACTAATATCTTCTGAAGTCTTTTCTTCTGTTCCGATGTAATCTAAATATTCAACAGCAATGGGCAATAACCTATTACTCCAGCTACCGGTTTCAAATCGGTAATCCATGCTAAAGAGCCCGTTATCCTTATTCTGAACAGTCAAAACATCATAATTACCGGCTTTAGATTTTTCTATGTCTCGATCATAATCCAACCAAAGCGGAGCAATCTCATTTTCGGGCAGGGCATCAACTTTTTGCAAGAAAGCGGACTGATCATCGCGATTAACAGTAACCGGTGTGATTTGAGGTTTTTCTACCTTAACCGTTTCTTTATCTTCTCCCTGGCGCTTATAAACTGCGACGTAATTATCCTTAAAGTATCGATTCGCAAAATCAACGATATCCTGTTTTTTAACCTTGCTGAGCCAATCCACATAATTTACTTGGCGCAACCAATCGCCATCTACGGTAAAATTATCCATCAACGCATAGGCTCTAGCGGTATAATTTTCATTTGCCTCTAAAGCATCTTTCTTCTCATTATTAATAATAGAGGCGATCAAATCATCCGAAAAATCTCCTGCTTTTAATTGCTCAATCTGACCGAGCAACAACTCTTTAACCTCATCCAAATCTTGATCTCCAGTCGGGGCTCCGCGTAATAAAAGCGAACTATAATCCTTTAAAACATAGGGAAAAGCATAGGCAGACAAGAGTTTTTGTTTTTTAACCAAATTCAAATCGATCAATCCCGCAGAACCGTTAGTCAATAGCTCACCGACGAGCGCTAACATTTGCGCATCTTGTGAAGACTCTCCCGGAAACCTATACCCTAACAGAATACTTTCAGGTTCTGGCCCATAAACTTCAGATACAATTGGGCTTTCAATTTCATCTTCTGCATCAAAAGTGTATTTTGGAATTTCTTTTGATTCCATATGACCAAAAGCGTCATCAATTTTGGCAATCACCGCATCCGGATCAAAATCTCCAGCCATTATTATACCCATATTATTAGGGACATAATAGGTATTAAAATATTTTCTTATCTCTTTTAACGAAGGATTCTTTAAATGTTCAATCGTTCCTATAGTGGTTTGTTTTCCATAATTATTCTTTTGAAATAACTGCTTAAACATCTCTTCAAAAACCTTGCTTCCATCACTATCTAAACTGCGGTTTTTTTCTTCATAAACTGCTTCCAGTTCCGTGTGAAATAAACGAAAAACAGGATTTCTAAAACGCTCTGCCTGTACAGTCAGATACTTATCCATTACATTACTGGGTATATCTTCTGTATACACAGTTTCTTCTACAGAGGTAAAAGCATTTGTACCTTGCGCCCCCATTCCCGACATCATCTTATCATACTCATTGGCAATAGCATATTTTGCAGCCTCGCCAGACACTTCGTCTATCTCCTTATAAATCGCCTTGCGTTCTTCCTGGTCTGTCGTTGAATTGTACTCCTCGTACAAACCCTCTATTTTGGCTAAGAGCAGTTCTTCCTTATCCCAGTCTAAAGACCCAAATTGATCGGTCCCTTTAAACAACATATGTTCAAGATAATGCGCCAAACCGGTATGGTTAGCAGGATCTGTTTTACTTCCTGCCTTAACAGCAAAAAAGGTTTGAATACGCGGTTCCTTAACCGATGGACTCAAAATGACAGTCAGTCCATTGGCTAAGGTGTAAAATCTGGCCTGAGCAGGATCATTCTTGACATATTTATATTCATAACCGGCTGAGGAACCTGTTTCCCAGGTTTTTTCTGTTTTCTTAGCGTCCGAACTGTCTTGACAAGACACTAAAAACAAACTCCAGAAAAAACAACTGAGTAAAAGAATGCGAAAGAGGCTTTTCATAATATACTTTAAGATTTGTTTTGTCAAATATAATAATTCTATAAAAGTAATATTTTAGATCGGAAAGAAAAGCCCGATCCCTACCTTCT
>JAJYSO010000164.1 GCA_021793535.1 Bacteroidota bacterium
TGTAATGATAGAGGATGGGGGGGTGTTGAACATTCCGGCCGGAACGATGATTAAGGCCAAAAAGGGATTTGAGAATTATATTCTTGTTTTGCAGGGTGGAAAAATTAATGTGAAGGGCACGGCGGAAGAACCCGTTACCATGACCGCCGATATCGACAATGCCGAACCGGGTCACTGGGGTGGTTTAATCATCAATGGTCGTGCACCGCTTTCAGGCGGAACCGTTGGAAGCACTGAAATCAGTTCGGGAGTCCCTTATGGTGGAGAGGATCCGATGGATAATTCGGGTTCGCTCACGTATTTGATTTTGGCCTATACAGGCGCCCGGTCCAGCGCGGATGTGGAGCACAACGGCCTTACTTTGAATGGTGTTGGAGGTGGAACGCATATTGAGAACATTTACATTCCGTATGGGGCAGATGATGGAGTAGAGTTTTTTGGTGGAACGGTAAAGGTAAAAAATCTTCTAGTGGTGGACAGCGATGATGACATGTTTGACATCACACAGGGGTATAGTGGCGTTCTCGAGAACGCGTACGGTATCTGGCAAAAGGGGTACACCAGTAGTGAATCCGATCCACGGGGAATTGAAGCTGACGGGAATCTAGATGGAAATTTTCCAGATCAGAAAAGACAGTCTGATTTTGTGGTGAAAAATGTAACATTTGATTTGAGATTAGCTGCGGCTGACGATGGTGATACACAAAATGTGACTAATAAGATGCAAGATGTTCTCAAAATCAGAAGGGGCGCAAGAGCAACTATTACCAATGCTTTGGTAAAAGGAAGCGGAACAGTTATCGACCTGATTGATTTTGCTGATGGAAAAGGATCCGGAGACCTCACTTCATCCGTGGAGATGACGAATGCTCTGGATGCTTCGCAGATCCTCGGTAAAGAGGTCAATTCGATCGAGGGTTTTGGCGGCGCTCAAATCGAATCCGGAAATACCGGTTGCCCGACCTCGATTTTTGCGTGGACGAATTATAATTTTTAGCGACAAGACGCCCTTTACAGGTTTAGGAATCCAGTCCATCCTTAACCCCTGTACCCGCATTCAAAATGTAGAGTGCTTGATAAGAAAAACGCTGTAAACCATGTGGTTTACAGCGTTTTATTAATACTTGCCAAATGGCCGCTGGGCTATTATTTTACTTCTTCGAAATCCACATCTTCCACATCATTACTTCCTGATTTGGAATCAGTATCATCGGTTGAAGAAGCGTCATTTGTGGCTTCTGCATTTTCAGCACCTGGGTTTTGTTGTGCTTCAGCTTGTGCTTTATACATCTCTTCAGAGGCAGATTTCCAAACTTCGTTAAGTTTGTCTAAAGCAGGTTGTACCTTTTCGACTTCTGCTGTGGCATGTGCTTTTTTAAGCGCTTCCAAGGCATCCTCTATGGGTTTTTTCTTATCTGCTGAGATCTTATCACCAAACTCTTTTAATTGTTTTTCAGTTTGGAAGATCATAGAATCTGCTTCATTGAGCTTGTCTATTTTCTCTTTTGCTTTTTTGTCAGCTTCAGCATTGGCCTCAGCATCTGCTTTCATTTTCTTGATCTCTTCTTCGGTTAAACCGGAAGAAGCTTCAATTCGAATGTCTTGCTTTTTACCTGTAGCCTTGTCCTCTGCACTGACGTTAATGATTCCATTGGCATCAATGTCGAAAGTCACTTCAATTTGAGGAACTCCTCTTGGTGCGGGAGGAATTCCGTCCAAGTGGAATTTACCGATGGTTTTGTTGTCTGCAGCCATGGATCGCTCTCCTTGTAACACGTGAATTTCCACGCTAGGTTGATTGTCTGCAGCTGTAGAGAAGATTTGTGATTTTTTTGTGGGGATGGTGGTATTGGCCTCAATTAACTTGGTGTTGACCCCCCCCATGGTTTCGATTCCTAATGAGAGCGGCGTAACATCGAGCAATAGAACATCTTTTACATCTCCTGTTAATACCCCCCCTTGGATAGAAGCACCAATGGCCACTACTTCATCTGGATTCACTCCTTTACTGGGGGCCTTTCCGAAGAATTTTTCAACAGCAGCTTGTACAGCTGGGATACGGGTAGACCCTCCGACTAAAACCACTTCGTTGATTTCGTTTTTATCTAAACCTGCGTCTTTCAAAGCCTTTTCACAGGGTGTGATGGTACGTTGAACAAGGGTTTCAATCAGTTGTTCAAACTTCGAACGCGACAGTTGACGAACTAAGTGTTTAGGTCCGCTGTTCGTTGCGGTGATATAAGGGAGGTTGATTTCTGTTGTAGAGGCTGATGACAATTCTATTTTGGCTTTCTCTGCAGCTTCTTTTAAGCGTTGCAGGGCCATTTTGTCTTCTCTTAGGTCCATGCCTTCTTCTTGTTTGAATTCATCGGCTAACCAATTGATGATCGCATCGTCCACATCATCACCTCCTAACTGCGTATCTCCATTGGTGGAGAGCACTTCAAAAACACCGTCTCCAAGTTCGAGAATAGAAACATCAAAAGTTCCTCCTCCAAAGTCGAATACAACAATCTTTTGATCTTGTCCTTTTTTATCTAGACCATAGGCCAAGGCAGCGGCTGTCGGCTCGTTGATAATACGTTTGACGTCCAATCCGGCAATCTGACCAGCTTCTTTAGTAGCTTGTCGTTGGGAGTCGTTGAAATAGGCCGGTACCGTAATTACCGCTTCTTTGACATCTTGCCCAAGGTAATCCTCTGCGGTCTTTTTCATTTTTTGGAGGATCATGGCAGAAATTTCTTGAGGCGTGTATTTTCGCCCGTCAATTTCGATTCTTGCCGTGTCGTTATCTCCTTGTACTACATTATAGGAAACGGATTTAGCATCTTTGGTAACCTCCGAATACTTATGTCCCATGAAACGTTTAACGGAAGAGATGGTTTTTAAAGGGTTGGTTACGGCCTGACGTTTGGCAGGGTCCCCCGTTTTAATTTCTCCTCCTTCCACAAAGGCTACAACAGATGGAGTTGTTCTTTTTCCTTCTGAGTTAGGAATAACCGTTGGTTCGTTACCCTCCATAACCGCCACGCAAGAGTTGGTTGTTCCTAAGTCAATTCCAATTATTTTACTCATAACTTATATGTTTTTACTATGTTTTCTTTGTTTTGTTTTTATAATGTCAACTATTATGCCGCAATACCAATTATGACAGGATGTCAGTTTTTTGCCAAAGGGACACAGCAAGGGCTAATGGTCTCTACAATCATGGCATGCATACAGCCCTTTGTGTGGCGGCTTTCTTTTCCGAAAGGGGTGAATAAAAAAAGGAGCACATTTCTCAATGGCCCCTATCTAAAATTTTGCTATACTTCTAAATGCTATTCTTCGATCAGTTCGGTGTTGACAATAATCTTGATGTATTTTCCAACAGCATCGATTCCAGAGGGAAGTTTATCGTTATAATTGATATTAAAATCAGTCCGGTCAATCGTGGTAGTTGCGGTGAAGCCTACATGTGTATCCCCGTCTTTATCGACAAGCGTTCCATTTAAAACGGTATCAAAACTCACAGACTTGGTTACGTCTCTAATGGTCAGCTCTCCCTCGAGTACATAATGATCCCCCCATTTTTTAGTCAACTTTGCATTTTTCAATGTCATTTGAGGGTAGGCTTCCACATTAAAGAAGTCATCGGTTAATAAGTGTGCATTACGAGCCGGAACACGTGTATCGATAGATCCAACTGCTACGGTGTAGTTGAAAGTAGCGCCGTCAAAATCATCTTTGGATGTAGATTCCATAGTCCCTTGGATCTCTTTGAATTCTCCATCTACAAAGGAAATGCCGGTGTGTTTACTTCAAATCGGATGTTGGTGTGCATGGGGTCCATATTCCATTTGACCTGAGCTAAAGAAACTTGCATAAAGGCAACGGCCATTACAAAGCATAAAATAGTTTTTTTCATTTTTTATGAAGGTTTGATTTTGGCCAAACCTAACGCATAAAATTGATATGGGAGATGAACCTGGGTTAATTAAGACATAAAGTTACCCCGTGGTTGGGGTTGTATATGGGAAGATTAAAAAATAAATAGAACTAAAATACCAGTGGATCGAAGGACTTTTTATATTTTTGCTGGCATTAATAAATAATGATTATGAAAAAGATTTTTGTTTTAGCGTTTGGCGCTTTTTTGCTCCTATCCTGTCAAGAGGAAAAGACAGCTTTTGTAAATAATGAAACCTTACAGGACAATTTTGAAGCCTTGAAAGAAACCACTCAAAAGTTTGAGAAAAAACGGCAACAACTACAGGCTAAGATTCAGCAACACCGTCAACAGTGGCAGGAAAAGGGGCAGGAGTTTCAAGAAAAATTAAAGACGATGAGTCAGGCCCAAGCGCAAAAGAGACAAGACGAACTTCTTCAAGAACAACAAAAGCAACAAGAAGCCCTGAGGCAAGAGGACTCCAGTTTGGCAGAAAGCATGTCCAGTGCGCAGGATTCTTTGGAGCGCGTGATTAAGAAAACCATTAAAGACATTGCCAAAAAAAGAAACTACACCTATGTTTTTGGAATGAACAGGGATTTTAACATCTTGTATGCTGATGATGGTAAAGACATCACGCAGGAGGTGCTCAAAGCGTTGAATAGCGAAGATTAACGTCATCTTCTTACCGGTATTTCCAATCGGCTTTATGCCGATTTTTTTATGTCATTATATTTAACATAATTTAAGTTTTTTTTGTTCGGAATATTCCGAACTAAGTATATCTTTGCACCCGTTATTTTAGAAAATGATATGTTGGAAGAAAGAGCATTAAAAGAGAAACTGGTTGAGGAAATAGGGGTATATATAGAACAGGATGGCCCGCTTTCTCCATTAGCTGCTCGGATTTATGCATTGTTGATGCTTTGTCCTCGAGCCGGACATTCTTTTGATGAGATCGTGGAACTCTCGAAATCCAGTAAGAGTTCGGTTTCAACCAGTCTTAATCTACTGTTGACCAACGGGGGGATAGAGTACTTTACCAAACCCGGAGAACGCAAACGATTTTTTAGGCTGAGCAAATCCTATTTGAAAGTGGACCTGAAGAAGAGTAGATCGGAA
>JAJYSO010000165.1 GCA_021793535.1 Bacteroidota bacterium
GTGTATGTCAACAAAGAGCTGTCTTTTGGGACCACTCAAAAATTAAAGAAAATTTTTAACAAGCAGGATGTTACCGTTAAGCCTAATGGAACATTAGACAATATTGAGTTGCATTACTCTAATGAAGCCGCCCGTCATAAATTATTGGATGTGATCGGAGATTTGGCTTTAGTGGGTGTGCGCATTCGCGGTAAAGTTATCGCCAATAAACCCGGGCATTTAATCAACACTAATTTTGCAAAGAAATTAGAGCGTCATATCAAAAAAGAAAGGCGCAAAAATGTTCCCAAAGTGGACTTAATGCAGGATCCCTTGATGGACATAAACCAGATTCAAAAGATGTTGCCCCACCGGCCGCCTTTTTTACTGATTGACAAAATTTTTGAACTGACCGAAAATTACGTGATTGGGAGCAAGAATGTGACCATGAACGAATATTTTTTTACCGGACATTTTCCGGAAGAGCCTGTTATGCCAGGGGTGCTCATTGTAGAAGCCATGGCGCAAACGGGAGGAATTTTAATTTTGAATACGGTTCCGGATCCAGAAAATTACTTGACTTATTTCATGAAAATGGACAACGTCAAATTTAAGCGGAAAGTGGGTCCCGGAGACACCTTAATCTTTAAATGTGATTTATTGGCGCCCATTCGGCGGGGAATTTGTCACATGATGGGCAGGGCTTATGCAAATGGACACTTATGCGCAGAAGCTGAATTGATGGCTCAGATTGCAAAAACAAAAAACAACTAAGACTTTAGCTTATGAATCAACCCTTAGCATATGTTCATCCAGGAGCCAAGATTGCCAAAAATGTGGTGATAGAACCCTTTGCCACGATTTCAAACAATGTTGAAATTGGAGAAGGATCTTGGATTGGATCGAATGTTACCATAATGGAAGGTGCTCGCATTGGAAAAAATGTGAGTATTTTTCCTGGTGCGGTAATTTCTGCGATTCCTCAGGACAAAAAATACGAAGGAGAGGACTCTATTGTGGAAATCGGAGACTACACCACTATTCGGGAGTGTGTTACTATTAATCGCGGAACGAGTGATAGAATGCGAACTACGGTAGGAAAAAATTGTTGGATCATGGCCTATTGCCATATCGCTCACGATTGTGCCGTAGGAGATAATTGTACCTTTTCAAATTATACAGGTTTGGCAGGTCATGTAGACGTGGGGGACTTTGTAACCATGGGAGCAATGGTAGGGGTACATCAATTTTGTACCATTGGGAACCATGCTTTTCTCGGTGCAGGATCTATGGTTGGGAAAGACGTTCCTCCCTTTACCAAAGCAGCTCGAGAGCCTTTATCATATGCGGGAGTAAATTCGATTGGATTGCGACGGCATGGATTTTCAACAGAGAAGATCCGAGAAATTCAAAACATCTATAGGATATTGTTCCAAAATAATTATAACGTCACACAGGCTGCGGAAATTATTGAGGCCGAAATGGAGGCCTCCTCGGAACGAGATGAGATCTTACAGTTTATTAGAGGCTCTAAACGCGGAGTAATGAAAGGATATATTTAATTAATTATTGAAGATACGATATGGCGACAACCAGCGACATCAGAAAAGGTTTATGTATTAATTACAAGAACGATATTTATAAAATTATTGAATTTCTACATGTAAAACCAGGAAAAGGCCCTGCTTTTGTACGTACTAAGCTCAGGAGCCTGACTACAGGAAAAGTAATTGAAAATACATTTTCTGCTGGCCACAAATTGGATGATATCCGAGTGGAGAGCAGACAATATCAGTATTTGTATAAAGATGAGGAGTTTTATCATTTTATGCAGACGGATGATTATAGTCAAATTCGTTTAACGGAGTCCATTTTGGATTACCCAGGATTGATGAAAGAGGGGGAGATGGTCACCATTGTAATGAATGCTGAAGATCACATGCCCTTATCGGTTGAGATGCCGGCGAATGTCGTTTTAGAGGTGACACATACAGAGCCTGGGGTGAGGGGAAATACGGCAACCAATGCCACTAAACCTGCTATTGTAGAAACCGGAGCAGAAATCAACGTGCCGCTGTTTATCAACGAAGGAGACAAGATCCGCATAGAGACGGAAAACGGCACCTATAAAGAACGGGTCAAAGAATAATCAGTACAGTACTAATTTAGAAAAGAAGGTTTGGCGGCTCTTTTATAGTGAGGACTTGATTGAGAGTGCGCTTTTCCAATGGCGAGATTAGAGTTTGTTTTGTTCTTAACGCTGAACTCCACTGTGCTCAAAGGACTTTCTTTATATTTTAATCGGGTTATGAAATTTCCACAAAAACAAACATTGGCAGGGATTGCCAAAATTATTGGCTCAACATTTATGGGTCCGGCCGATTTTCCAGTATGGGGAATGAATGAAATCCACGTTGTGAGACAAGGCGATATCGTATTTGTCGACCATCCTAAGTATTACGATAAGGCTTTAAACTCAGCAGCAACTGTTGTTCTAATCAATAAGAAGGTAGTTTGCCCTGAAGGCAAAGCCTTGCTTATTAGTGATGACCCTTTTCGGGACTTTAATAAATTGACTGCACACTTTAAACCTTTTCAAAGGGCGGATGCCCTGGTCAGTGAAACGGCGGAAATTGGGGAGGGGACGGTATTACAACCTAATGTTTTTGTGGGGAATCATGTTAAAATTGGTCGAAATTGTATCCTTCACGCCAATGTGAGTCTGTATGATCATACGGTTATCGGTGATAATGTGATTATCCATGCTAATACGGTTTTAGGTGCAGATGCCTTTTACTACAAAAATAGGCCGGAGGGCTTTGACCGCTTGAAATCGAGTGGGAACGTCGTCATTGAAGATGATGTAGAAATTGGCGCCTCTTGCACGATTGATCGTGGGGTCACCAACTCGACGACTATTAAAAAAGGTTCAAAATTGGACAATCATATACAAATCGGTCACGATACAGTAATCGGACGCAAATGTTTGATTGCTTCTCAGACCGGTGTGGCGGGTTGCGTAATTATTGAAGATGAAGTAACGTTATGGGGACAAGTGGGGATTCCCAATGGGGTGACAATAGGTAAGGGAGCAGAAGTATTGGCCCAATCCGGGGTAACCAAGTCCTTGGAAGCTGGTAAAACGTATTTTGGCTCTCCGGCTGAAGAATTCCGTAAAAAGTATAGGGACTTGGCCAGTCAGCGCCAACTTCCTGATTTGATCAGACGCTTAAAGGAGTTGGAGCAGAAAGGAGCGTAGATTTTAAAATCACTTTTCGAACTTATTGAACCTTTAACTTTCTTTTGACTTGGCTTATGTGCGTTTGTATGTCAGGAAAAAAATTGGTGAACTCGCTTTCGAAAGCTGTGTAGTACTCGATGAGCTTTGTGATGGATTGGTGAATGTTGAAGTCTCCTTTTATGCGTGCATTCATCTGAAATAGGATCTGCTCGATTCCGCTTACTTCACGGTAATTGTAAAGCCAGTTTTCGGCAACCATAATCGGGTACATTCGCCTGATATTGGGAGGTACTCGATCGAGATTCTGCCCAAGCAAGTCGTAAAAACTTTGAACGTAATGTGCCAGATTAATGGAGCAGTATTCGGACCAGTTTTTAGCCAAAAAATGATCGTAAAATATATCTACGATCACTCCGTTATAATGCCTGTACTCTTTAAACAATCGATGAGCACTTTTTTGTACCAAAGGATGGGCATCTGTATAGGAATCAATCTTCCGATGCAATAAGATTCCTTTTCTCAAATCTCCTTTGTACAGATCGTAATCTTTGCCCTTGATGGAGTCGGCCATAAAGTTGCCGATTTTTAGATCATCATTGTTTCCGGAGAGAAAGATATGTGCCAAGAAATTCATTAGGGCAATTTAGTAAAAAACTACCAGTAAAGGTTCTCGTGTAAAGGTTTATCTCAAGCACGGGAGAATGTTTATATTTGGTGAAAATTATTGATCATGACACTCATAAAATCAATTTCTGGAATACGAGGAACTATTGGCGGGAAGCCGGGAGAGAACCTAACTCCTTTGGACATTGTCAAATTTACTACAGCGTATGGACAATGGGTGAGAAGCCCAAAAAATACAAATGAGAAAATAGTAGTGGGAAGAGATGCGAGGATTTCAGGTAAAATGGTTCAGGAATTGGTAATGAATACCTTGGTTGGGATGGGATTTGAGGTAATTGACTTAGGGTTGTCTACAACTCCTACTGTGGAGATGGCTGTACAAATGGAAGCGGCAAGTGGAGGCATTATTGTGACAGCTAGTCACAACCCGAAGCAATGGAACGCGCTAAAGCTTTTGAACGAAGAAGGGGAATTTTTAGATGCTGAGGAAGGGGAAGAAATTATCCAGCTTTCGGAACGTACAGACATCGCCTATGCTGAGGTTGATGAACTGGGCAGTATACAGCCTAAGAAGGATTATATAGACTGCCATATTGAGCGTATTTTGGAATTGAAATGGGTGGATGCCCACCGTATAAAGGCAGCGGGATATAAAGTAGTGGTTGATGCCGTAAATTCTACCGGAGGAATAGCTATTCCAAGTTTATTGAGGAAGCTAGGGGTGGAGGTCGTCGAATTGTATTGTGAGCCTAATGGAGACTTTCCACATGATCCAGAACCGCTTGAAAAAAACTTATCTGCCATTTTTAAGAAAGTGGTGCAGGAGGATGCAGATTTGGGAATTGTGGTGGATCCGGACGTGGATCGACTGGCCTTTATCGATGAAAATGGAAAAATGTTTGGAGAAGAATATACGCTAGTGGCGGTAGCAGATTATATTTTGGGTAAGCAAAAGGGAAATACCGTGAGCAATCTCTCTTCTTCACGTGCCCTGCGGGATGTGACAGAAAAACATGGCGGGCATTATTATGCCAGTGCTGTTGGAGAAGTGAATGTAGTAAAGCGCATGAAAGAAACTCAGGCTGTAATTGGTGGAGAAGGGAATGGGGGTATTATCTTTCCTGAGCTTCACTATGGGAGAGATAGTTTGGTAGGTACAGCTCTATTTTAGATCG
>JAJYSO010000166.1 GCA_021793535.1 Bacteroidota bacterium
AGCATTTCGACAAGTTGAATGTTGTTCCCGCAAGTGTCATTGAAAACAGCAATTTTTACTGCTCCCATTCCCATTGGCTTTAGAGCAGTTGAATACAGTCTTCCAGTTCTTGACTCATCAAGCGGTACTTGGGTACAATCACAGGTTCAAAGGAGGCTTCGCGATCACCAGGTACTTTGATACGCTAGGCACCATTCTGTGTCTTTAGCGTCTTTTCTGAGTCAACAGCATTAGGCCATTTTATAAGATCACTTCTTCGATAGACTCTTCCACGTTTAAGATATTTCTTTAATTCGTTTGATTGGATATTACGGTTTGATTTGTGCCAGCGATTTCAGTGGGCGGGAGGTAGCTGGTATCTATCAAGTGAGTTTTAAAAATGTACTGAACTGGGTGCGTCGATTTGAACGAGAAGGAGTCGGTTAAAGAAGGTCGAGGAAGAAAATCCAATCTAAATGCAAAGGAAATGGATCAAATCAAAAATACGATCCTTAAAAGATTGCCAACTGAATTCGGCTACTCATCAAAGAGGTGGAGGGGGCCATTATTACTAAAATGGATCAACCCAGAGTATGGGACAGCTTACACTGCAACAGCAATATATAAATTACTTGGTAAAATTGGGGTGAAGTTTCAGAATGGCAAAGGATATGTTTTGCCAGATTAATTTGTGTATTTAATTTATATATTTTGTTTCATCAAAAGTGACGAAGAACCATAGATCCTCCGTAGCCATTTGATCGTTTCATATCGTCTATCTTATGTGTGCTAAATACCTATATATTACATTAAAAATTCATGCAAATATAAAAACTAAAACAAAGTAAATCAAAACATTAAAATTAGATTTTAATGATGAAGCAGTAACCGAAAGTATCGTGGCTTCTTTAATTCTAGGGTTATCTATAATTAAGTCATTTAACATATTTGTTTCTTAGAGATGTTTAACGCGAATTATTTAAATAAACATCATTTTATATTTTTATTTCTTACATTGTGTAATACAATAATGTTAGAAATAAGCAATTTTAAGCTATAAGTAATACTATAATGTTATTTATATCACCTTTCAAAGCACAATCAAAACTTGCCGACTACATTCGTGAAAGACGTTTGTTAATGGAGCTAACCCAAGAGGGGTTAGCGGCACGTTCAGGTGTGCCTTTATCAACCTTAAGAAAGTTTGAGCAAAAAGGGGTGGTTTCTCTTGAATCATTTTTGAAACTACTTTTGGTTGTCGGTGGTTTGGAAGAACTATTAGAGGCTTTGAAACCCAAGAAACCAGATTTTAGTTCTATAGATGAAGTCTTAAAAAGTGAGGAAAATTTAATCCGAAAAAGAGGTCGTAAGAAATGATTCAATCTGTATCTGAAATAAAAGTCGGGCTGGATTTTGGTCATGGAATTCAACCAGTAGGACGTTTGGCAAGACGTAATACCATTATCTATTTTGAGTACGATAGCGGATTTATTGATAAAGGAATTGAAATATCACCTTATCGTTTACCTATACAACGTGGTGTGATCGAACTTCCTCAACGACCTTTTGAGGGATTGGCGGGAGTTTTCAGCGACAGCTTGCCTGATGGTTGGGGACGATTGCTATTTGATCGTATGATGAGAACACAAGGAATATTACCTTCGGATATTTCTTCCTTAGATCGTTTAGCTCATGTCGGTCTATAGGGTATGGGGGCTTTGGTTTATGAACCTGACAATAGCCCAACAGATAATGATGAATTTATAAATCTCGATCAATTAGCATTACAGACGGAACAAGTCTTAGAGGGAACTTCGGAAGACGTTATTGCTGAGCTTTTGGCTTTAAATGGTTCTGCTGCCGGCGCTCGTCCAAAGGCACTTATAGGGGTAGATAAATCACGTGTAAAAATTTCACACGGGGCAAAACAATTAGGAACTGATTTTACGCATTGGCTTGTCAAATTTCCTAATTCGCAAGACGGAAATGACGCAGGGGCAATTGAATATGTTTATGCACTCATAGCAAAAGAAGCTGGCATTTTAATGCCAGAGGTACATTTGTTTCCATCTAAGAGAGGTACCGGATATTTTGCAGCCAAACGATTTGACAGAAATGGAAATAAACGTTTGCACATGCATACAGTCGCTGGATTAACTCATAGTGATTTTCATCTGCCATCATTGGATTATGAAGATTTGCTCAACTTAACAGGGGATTTGACCAAGGATATTCGTGAAGTTGAAAAGATGTATCGTTTAGCAGTCTTTAATGTAATGGCTCATAATCAAGACGATCACGCAAAAAACTTTAGTTTTCTGATGAATGAAACAGGAGAATGGAAACTTTCTCCTGCGTATGACTTGACATTTTCAAGCGGTGCAGGTGGGGAACAAAGCACTATGGTTATGGGAGTGGGCAAAAACCCAACAACAAAACATCTGGAAAAACTTGGATTGAATCAAGGCCTCTCCAAAGAACTAGTAAAAAACACCATTGCTCAAACCAGAGAAGCGTTAAGTTTGTGGAGTAAGTTATCTAAAGAATATGGTATTAGTAAAACTAATGCCAATCTGATAGGTAATGTCATTGATCAAATGTAAAAGGGCTGCAAGAAAATTTCTTACAACCCCTTAATTTTACTTGTAGCCCCACCAGGAATCGAACCTGGATCTAAAGTTTAGGAAACTCGTATTCTATCCGTTGAACTATGGGGCCTGCTTTTTTACAGGATCACAAAAATAAACCTTTTATAGAGAATTGATAATTTCGGCGGCTTTTTTTAAGGTATCTCTTTCCTTGGCAAAACAAAAACGTAACATTTTATCGTCTTGATGATTTTTGGTAAAAGCGGAGACTGGTATACAGGCTAACCCTTTTTCCTTGATTAAGCGAATGACATAATCGGTATCTTTTTCATCGGAGAGTTGGCGATAAGACAGTGTTTGAAAGTATGTACCTTGGGTAGGGCTAAATTCAAATTTTGATCCTTGGATGGCTTCCAGAAAGAAATCTCTTTTTTCTTGAAAAAAGGAGGGAAGTTGTAAATAATGATCCGGATTTTGAAGATACCGGCCCAATGCTTTTTGCGAGGGGTGATGAACACAAAAGACATTAAATTGGTGGACTTTTCGATACTCGGCCATCAGCGCCTTTGGAGCCATGCAATAGCCTACTTTCCATCCGGTGATGTGAAAAGTTTTTCCAAAAGAGCAAGTAATAAACGAACGCTCGGCTAGTTTTGGAAATCGGGCGACGCTTTGATGGATCCGATGGTCAAAAATAATATGTTCATAAACTTCATCGCTTAAAATTAGAATGTTTGTGCCCTCTGTAATTTTTTGTAGTTGCAGCAAATCGTTTTTGGTTAAAACAGTGCCGGTGGGGTTATGGGGAGTGTTGATAATAATCATTCGGGTTTTAGAAGTGATTTTTTGCTGTACTTCTTCCCAATCAATTTGATAGTTTGGTGCTTTCATTTCAATTAAAACAGGCTTCCCTCCCTGTAACTCGATAGCGGGTTCGTAGCAGTCATAGGCGGGCTTGAAAACAATGACTTGATCGTCTTTTTGTACAAATGCCGAGAGAATGGTGAAAATGGCTTGTGTGGCACCAGCGGTAATGGTGATTTCACTTTCGGGGTGATAGGATTGTCCGTATAGTTTCTCGGTCTTTTCAGCGATGGCTTCACATAAAGTCGTGTTTCCCCCCAGTGAGGCATATTGATGTGCGGTCTTGTCTTTAACCTGCCCCAGTTCATTGATTAAGGAAGGGTCTGGAGCAAATCCAGGAAAACCTTGGGCCAAATTAATCGGATGGTACTGTTGAACATAGCGATTGATCTCTGTAAATATAGTCGTGCCTACGCCGGGAAGCTTGGAAGAAATTTTTATCATAAAACATTCGATTATTGTTCAAGAGCAATTTAATGGAAAAATAGAATAAAAACTGTATTTTTGGTCCACAAAACTTACATTGTATGTCCTTGAAGAAGGCTGGACTTCTAATTGTCGTCATTCTCATTATAGACCAAATCTCTAAAATTTACATCAAAACCCATTTTGTTTTGGGAGAGCAGGTGGTCGTTTTTAACTGGTTTCGTATTCTTTTTGTGGAAAATGAAGGAATGGCCTGGGGGGCTAGAATACCGGGTAGTTATGGGAAACTTATTCTGACGCTGTTTCGGCTGATCGCCATTGTCGGAATTGGCTATTGGTTATGGGATTCGGTAAAAAAGAAAGTCTCCGGTTTACTGGTTACCAGCATTGCATTGATTTTTGCAGGGGCCCTGGGTAATATAATCGATTCGGTTTGGTACGGTATTCTTTTTAATCATAGCCATCGGCAAGTAGCCTCTTTTCTTCCGAAGGAAGGCGGGTATGGCACCTTGTTACACGGTAAAGTCGTGGATATGCTGTATTTTCCGATATGGAAAGGATATCTGCCAGAATGGCTTCCAATTTGGGGAGGGCGTTTTTTTACTTTTTTTGAACCTGTATTCAATATCGCAGACTCTTCCATTACCATTGGTTTTTTAATGATGATTCTTTTTAATAAAAGAATGTTTGCCAAGGAAGAAGAGGCTTAAAAGCATTGAGGACTGGTCGATAGAATAATACTTGTGCTTGAAAAATAAAACCCTCATTCTTTTCTAGAAATGAGGGTTTCGTGCTCGGAGCGGGACTTGAACCCGCACGGCCGTAGATGGCCATTGGATTTTAAGTCCAACGTGTCTACCGATTCCACCACCCGAGCCGAACTTAAGGAGAAATAAAAAGCGAAAATCTCTTATTTTCGCTTTATGGAGCGAAAAACGGGATTCGAACCCGCGACCTCCACCTTGGCAAGGTGGCGCTCTACCAACTGAGCTATTTTCGCGATTTACTTTGAAAGAACTTGTCTTTTCGACAACCGACTGCAAATTTAAATATTTTCTTTGTTTGGCAAAGTGGTTTTTGTTAAAAAAATTTATTCCGTTTGTTTTTTAAAAGAGATAAGGGGGTAGATGATTTAAGATCAAGGCCATACGGCTTACCT
>JAJYSO010000167.1 GCA_021793535.1 Bacteroidota bacterium
GATCTTATTTTTGTTCTTGTTTAAACCTGAAAAATATAAAGATGTTCTTTTCTCTTCAAAATAATTTACAAAATGTCATGGGAGAGGGAGCTGATAAGCTTTCTTATGGGGTTGATAAATTAACCGATATGGCCATAGAGTATGCACCAAAGTTACTCTTGGCTGTCCTCTTTTATATTGTCGGTCAATGGGTCATCAAATGGGTTTCAAGATTACTTCAAAAAATCTTTAGAAAGCGCCACTTTGACCCCTCTTTACAATCCTTTTTAAGCTCGATTATAAAAGTGAGCTTGGTGGTATTAATGCTGCTCACGGTCATCAGTATTCTCGGGGTTGATATTACAAGCTTTGCGGCTTTATTGGCTGGTGCAGGTTTAGCGATTGGTTCGGCGTTAAATGGTTCATTAGGAAATTTTGCTGGAGGTGTGATGATTTTAATTCTTAAGCCCTTTAAGATAGGCGATCTTATTGAAGCACAGAACAATTTTGGTATTGTTCAAGAAATAGGAATTGCTTATACGACTATTCTGACCTCACAGAACAAAACCATTCATCTTCCAAATGGGGCTTTGAGTACAGGGGTAATCAACAATTATACACGACAAGAAAATCTTCGTATTGATTTAACACTGACTGTAGCAGATGATACAGATGTTCAGCGGGCTCGAGAAATTGCTGTGGCAGCAATGAAATCACAACCAAATGTCATCAGTGAACCCGCACCGGATATAAAAATTACCGAGCTTAAGGACAACGGAATTAAACTTGTGCTTTGGCCTCGTATTCGGGTTAAGCCTTATGATCCCAAAAATCCACGACAAATGGAAGCCGATTACTACAGTGTATATTTTGGAGTGCAGGAGGCGGTGAAAACGGCTTTCCAAAAACATGGGATTGAGAAACCGTCGACTGGTGTGGATGTTCGTCAAGAACAGTAATTTTTTGATATACGAGATTGCCTTTAGCCTCTATTTTGCCTATACGTATATCAAGGAGATGTATTTCTTTTGAATTCCTGCAATTCTTTTTTCAATTCATCCATGGAAGCCTTCAATTCGTTTAATAGGTGATTCTCTGCTTTTTCATCTAAGGAAAAAGTGAGTTTTGAATTGACTTGCCATATTTCTTGCAATTCGCTGACTGCAATTTCAAAAGGAAGATAATTGGGGTTAGAAGAAACCAGTCGGATTTTTGAGGGATCCCCGGGAATCTTATAGACTTTCTTTACTAGAACAGAGTCAAAGGTTACAATTACGTATATTTTCCCCTCGTTTATATAGTCTATATTGTCGACGGCTTTGGCGAGTACCCATTCTCCAGAAAATAAATTAGGCTGCATGCTGTCCCCTTCTACTTGAAACCCTCGGTAAGTAGCATTGCGGAACTCAGGAAGTGGGAATTGAAAGGCGGGTAACTGTTTATGCCATCCAGAATCTTCAATGTTTTGGGGATATCCAGCAGCGGCACGTTGATTAACCAGCAACATACTTTCTTCTTCTTGCATGTCGACAGCAATAACTTTCGGCATTACATTCACCTTTGCGAGATCTAGATACTTCTGATTGCTTTCTCCGAATATCCATAAGGGATTAATCCCAAATTGTCGAAGTAATTCTTTGATGACCTCACCAGACAGCTTTGTCCGGCCACGCTCTATATCTGCGGTTGTATTCTTTATCCCCAATTTCTCGGCAAATTCAGTCTGCGTGAGCTGCAGATCCTCTCGAATTTCTCTAAAACGTCTTATAACAAGGTCCCTTTCCATAACACAAATATAATTAATGAATTGGAATAAATCCTATTTTATCGGATATATTCCGGTATTGATGCATTATTTCAACGCTAAAAATATTGTTTTTTACTCTTTTCCAATAGTCCACAACCGGTGAAAGAGGTACAATATTTTAGAATTTTAAATTGTTAATGAGCACACTTTTTATTCACTTTGTTTACCTTTGTACGGTCTAAATTTCGGGATGTAGCGCAGCCCGGTAGCGCGCTTCGTTCGGGACGAAGAGGTCGCTGGTTCGAGTCCAGTCATCCCGACAAATTGATATGTCCGTCTAGATTAGAAACTTGTTTATCATATGATTTTCAAGTTTTTGTGTTTTAGACAGTACTGTAGGTTCTTCAAGAGTCCTTCTAGCTTCCTTCGACTCTATCGATTTTAAATATGATTTCCGTTTTTATCCATGGTAAGCAACTTTTCCTGAACACTTAGACGGGTTACCTTTGTGGGTATCCCTTGAATTTTGTGAGAATCTATATGCGAGATCCACTAAATTAGTGTTATTTTCATCGAGAATTGGCCTCATGAATTAAGCGGAAGTACAAATGAAGGATTTCTTTTTATACCTGGTTATAAGCTTATTGCTGACTTCTTGTCGTTTTGATTCTGAATCTACCGCTGGTCGAAACACAGCATCTTTTCAGTCGCAGGATGGTTCGGGAAAAGAGTGTTTTTCTTCGGCGATTAAACGAGACAGTATCTGGGTAAAGTTGGATTTTTCCTCTGAGGAGGTTACCGGAATCCTAATTTATAATTTTCACGAAAAAGATCGGAATAAAGGTACTTTGCAAGGCGGCTTAAAGGGGGATACCTTGCTCGCAAGCTATACTTTTCATTCAGAAGGGGTGGTTTCGGTTAGAGAAGTGGCCTTTTTGGTCAAAGGAGATCAATTAATAGAAGGATTTGGCGAAATGGAAATGAAGGAGAACCGGCAAGTTTTTAAAGAGAAAGGAGAGATAGATTTTAGCCAGGGAATTGCCTTTAAAAAAATTGACTGTAAAGCATACAAAACGAACTTTACTTTAGAATAGGGAACCGAAAGGAGTCTGGTCGTTTATACTAATTGTGGCTTAACCGAGTCTATTCAAAATTTTGTGGATTTGAAAAATAATTTTCAGCACTCATGGGGGTTGACTGTAAATTTACACCCAATTACATCTCGATTTATTCCATTTTTTGCGACAGGATTTTGATTTTGCGACCAAGGTTTTGCTGATCAGTGAAAATAAAGTACAGAAAATTATCAAGGCATATCCATTGACTAGAGAGGATGACTGCACAATTATGTTATTTTTATGGGCTTGCAAATGAACTTTCTCCATAAAGCCTCATATACTAGAATCGCCGGATAGTTGTCGGGTTGAATTTTTCCATTGGGAAGGAGAATTCCAAAGAAGGTCAGGGTTGTGAAAAATGAAAAAATAAAGGGAAAGGGAGGTAGTGTTGTTGAAAATGGAGCTATAGAGGAGGACTAAAAGCCGTTATTCATTGGTTGTCTGCATAAAAAAACCGCATCTGCTTATGCAGACGCGGCTGGTATTATACATTTTGCTTTGGGTTAATTTCCAAAAAACTTTTCCATTTTTTCTTGCTCCTCTTTGGCCAGTTCAGGATCTACTAGGATGCGTCCGCTATGTTCATCTGTAATGATGCGCTTTCGGGAAGCGATTTCCATTTGAACCTGTGGAGGAATGGTAAAGAATGAACCCCCAGATGCTCCTCTTTCGATGGGGGCCACGGCCAGGCCATTTTTTACGCTCTTGCGAATGCGAGAATAGGCATTAGCCAAGCGATCCTCAAGTTCAGTTTTGTATTTTTCAGACTTTTTAAGAAGTTCTTGTTCTTCTTTTTCGGTCTCGGCCATAATGGCATTCAGCTCTTCTTTCTTGTGGTTGAGATGCTCTTCTCGATCGGTTACCTTCTTTTGAGTTTCCTCGATGACTTCCTTTTTGTTCTCAATTTGCACCAAGAATTCCTTAATGTGTTTTTCTGCAAGTTGGATTTCTAGTCCTTGGTATTCGATTTCTTTAGTAATAGCATTGAATTCACGGTTATTGCGAACGTTATCTTGTTGTTTGGTATATCGCTTGATCAACTCTTTCGATTCTTCAATGGCATTTTTTTTATTGATAATCTCTTGATTTTTAGTCTCTAATTCTTGATTGAGATTTTCCAACCGCTTGTTTAATCCGGCTATTTCATCTTCTAAATCCCTCACTTCTAAGGGAAGCTCTCCCCGTACGCTTCGGATCTGGTCAATACGAGAGTCAATCAACTGCAAGTCATAAAGTGCTCTCAGTTTTTCTTCAGTACTCATTTCTTTTTTCTTTGCCATGGTCAGGTATATTGAATTGGATTGGTGTTTTCTTTTGATAAAACGATTGCAAAATTAGGAAATTTTTCTATAAGATAGGAATATAAAAGTTCTTTTGTAAATTGCTCCGTTTCAAAATGCCCGATGTCAGCCAAAATAATTTGATTTTCCGCTTGGAAAAAATCATGATATTTAAGGTCTCCGGTAACGAATACGTCAGCTTTGCAAGCTTTTGCCGCGGCAATACCAAAGGCTCCGCTTCCGCCTAAAACTGCCACTCTCTTAATAGGTTTCCCCAAGAGACGAGAATGGCGGATGACTTTTAAATTGAAGGTTTCTTTTAAATGTGCAAAAAACTGTTTTTCTGAAAGCTCTTTAGGTAAAACCCCATTCATGCCTATTCCAATATGCTGGTTGTTATTCTCTATTTGGGTAATTTCATAGGCGACTTCTTCATAGGGATGTGTGGAGAATAGGGCATTGAGAAGGGCCTTTTCCTTATGGCGTGGGTAGGTGATGTTCAGCTGTATTTCGTCTACCCATTCAAGACTTCCTTTTATACCCAATACAGGGTTGGCATTTTCGTTTCCTTTAAAACTTCCTTTACCTTGAATATTAAAGCTACAGCAGTCATAATTACCAATGCTCCCTCCGCCAGCTCTGAAGATGGCTTGCCGCACTTTCGATACACTTTCTTCCGGCACATAAGTGGTCAGTTTGCGTATACTTTTTTTTTGTGGAATGAGTATCTTTTTGTTTTGAAGGCCTATTTTCTTACAAATCATAGCATTCATTCCCTCAAAGGAATTATCTAGCGCAGTATGGGTGGCATAGATGCAAATACGATGTTGAACAGCTTTGATTACTGCCTTTTGAACGTAGGTATCTCCCGTAATGCGTTTTAAGA
>JAJYSO010000168.1 GCA_021793535.1 Bacteroidota bacterium
TCCGATCTCCTGTGCTTTTGAGAAAGCAGTCTGACTTAAATCTCCACCGGTGTAATGGCTGGTTCCTGACGATGGTATTTTTAACTTCTTCATTTAAGAATATTCTTTGCTGCATTTTCATTCCTGTCTGAGTGATATCCATTTTGGCAAATCGTTCAAAGCACTACCTCAAGCGCCCTCTCATTTTTGTTTACAAGTACCATAAAAAACTACTCATTGGTCAGTTAAAAGAAGATATGCGTTCTATTCTTTTAAAGATCACCTCTAATTCAGATTTTGAAATTGAAGTGTTCGAGTTCGCTTTAGACCACCTTCATTTTCTTATTTGCTACCCCCTTCGACGGTTTAATGCCTTTTGAGACCAAGCATCTGCCGTCCATATTTGACGCCCTATGCGTCGTTCTTCTTGTTTACTTTACATTGTAACTGCGCAAATGCTTTTGCAGACACTAAAGGGCGGCGGTTGTTTTTGACCTATCAGCCGGGAACGCTTCTCGCATTGGATTCCTTTTAATAATGTGAAAAAACGGATGATTTTCCCTACCTTTAAACTTTCTATTTTCACTTTGTAACGGTTATTTTATGTACCTGATTTTTGATACGGAAACGACGGGTTTGCCCAAAGATTACAATGCCCCAATCACCGATACGGAGAATTGGCCCAGATGTGTTCAAATTGCATGGCAATTGCATGATGATATGGGTAATCTGGTGGAGCATCAAGATTATCTAATTCGCCCGGAAGGTTACGATATTCCCTATGATTCGGAACAGATTCACGGGATTTCGACGGCCCTGGCTCAACAAAAAGGAACCGCCTTAAAAGAGGTCTTGGAGCAGTTTAAAGCGGCTTTAAATCAGACGCGATTTATCGTAGGGCAGAACTTGGAGTTTGACGTGCATATCATGGGAGCAGAATTTTACAGGGCAGGTGTAGGATCGAAGCTCTTGGAATTACCGGTTTTGGATACTTGTACAGAAACAACAGCAGAGCTTTGTAGGATTCCCGGCGGGCGAGGTGGAAAGTATAAATTGCCTACACTTACCGAGTTGCATGAAAAGTTATTTGGGGAGCCCTTTGCTGAGGCGCATAATGCTACTGCAGATGTGGAAGCCACTACACGTTGTTTTTTGGAATTGGTCCGGAGACGTATTTTTACGCGGGAAGAACTGGATGTTCCAGAAGGATACTTTGAGCGTTTTGTAGGGCATAACCCACAACCCATTGCGCCAGTGGGTTTACGTCATGTAAATCTGGAAGAAGCTTCGGCAAAATTATACAAAGCGCAACACACAGGAAAAGTGGAAGGGCCGACGGATCAAGAGATGGCTGCCAATTTAGCGCTTTTGGAGCAGAGCCAATTTGTACATCTCCACAACCACACTCAATTTTCGATCTTGCAATCTACCATTAGTGTCGACGATTTGGTTGCCGATGCAATTCAGCACAATATGCCGGCAGTGGCAATGACGGATCACGCCAACATGATGGGAGCTTTTGCGTTAGTAAAAGCGGTTAACAACTACAATAAAAGACTACAGCTGGAAGAAACCGAACCCCAACGGGAACCTATTAAGGCAATTGTTGGGTGCGAATTTTTTGTCTGTGAGGATCATACCGATAAGACCCGAAAGGATAATGGCTACCAGATCGTTATTTTGGCCAAGAATAAGAAGGGGTATCACAATCTGGTCAAATTGGCTTCACTAGCCTATATTGAAGGATTCTACTATGTCCCCAGAATAGATAAGAAGCTCATCGAGCAATACAAATCTGATCTAATTGTTTTAACAGGTAATCTTTATGGAGAAGTACCGGCAAAAATCCTAAACGTTGGAGAAAAACAGGCGGAGGAGGCTTTGCTTTGGTGGAAGGAGCAGTTTCAGGATGACCTGTACATTGAACTGATGCGTCACGGGCAGGATAACGAAGACCGGGTGAACCTCACCTTATTGGATTTTGCAAAAAGACATGGAGTTAAGGTGGTGGCCACCAATAATGTGTATTACTCCAAGCAGGAAGATGCCAACGCACATGATATTCTCCTCTGTGTCAAGGATGGGGAAAAACAAAGCACTCCTATCGGCAGGGGAAGAGGATACCGCTATGGCTTACCCAATCAAGAGTATTACTTTAAGAGTGCTCAGGAAATGAAGAATCTTTTTAAAGACCTTCCTGAGGCCATTACCAATACCGTCGAAATCGCCAATAAAATAGAACCCTTTGTTTTGGAAAGAGAGGTGCTCTTGCCAGAATTTGAAATCCCTGAGCGCTTTCGGGATGAACGCGACATAGAGGATCACGGAAAAAGAGGAGAGAATGCATATTTGCGGTTTTTGGCCTATCAAGGGGCTGAAAAAAAGTATGGAGAGGTTACTCCTGAAATTGAAGAACGGTTGGATTTTGAGTTGGATGTAATCGCACAGACGGGCTATCCAGGATATTTTTTGATTGTCGAAGACTTTATTCGAGAAGCCAAAAAAATGGGCGTTTCCGTGGGACCTGGAAGAGGATCGGCTGCGGGAAGTGCGGTCGCCTATTGTTTGGACATCACTACGATTGATCCGATTAAATACGATCTTCTGTTTGAGCGATTCCTAAATCCGGATCGGGTGAGTATGCCGGATATCGATGTAGATTTCGATGATGAAGGACGGAGCAAGGTCATGGATTACGTGATTGATAAATATGGGGCAAATCAGGTTGCTCAAATTATTACTTACGGCACTATGGCTGCTAAATCCGCCATTCACGATACTGCAAGGGTGTTGGATCTTCCCTTGAATGAGGCGGATCATTTGGCAAAGCTGGTCCCAGACATGTCTAAGCTAAAAAAAATTTTTGCATTAGATGAAAAGGGAATCAGCCAAAAATTTAGGGGAGATGATCTGAGTAAAATTAATGAGTTGCTTAATATTTCCGATGGGGAAGACTTGGAGGCACAAGTAATCAACCAAGCGCGAGTATTAGAGGGTTCTGTAAGAAACACGGGGATACATGCCTGTGGGGTGATCATTACCCCAAGTGATATCACCAATTATGTTCCCGCTTCTCTTGCAAAGGATTCCGATTTATATGTCACTCAGTTTGACAATCATGTAGTGGAGAGCGCGGGATTGCTGAAAATGGACTTCTTGGGGTTGAAAACCCTAACCCTGATTAAAGATACTGTGGAAATTGTACGTGGGCGATTGGGGAAAGTGCTGAACCCCGATGCCTTTCCTTTGAACGATGAAAAGACCTATCAATTATTCCAAAGAGGTGAGACTGTGGGGATTTTCCAATACGAGTCTCCCGGGATGCAGAAGCATTTAAAGAATTTGAAGCCTTCGGTATTTGAAGATTTAATTGCCATGAATGCCTTATACCGCCCTGGGCCAATGGAGTACATCCCGAGTTTTATCAGACGGAAGCATGGGGAAGAGGAAATCACCTACGATTTGCCAGAGATGGAAGACATCTTAAAGGAGACGTATGGGATTACCGTTTATCAAGAGCAGGTGATGTTGCTCTCTCGTAAAATTGCCGGGTTTACTAGAGGTGAAGCAGACATGCTGCGCAAGGCGATGGGGAAAAAGATTTTTTCCCAATTGGAAATCCTCAAGCCTAAATTTATGCAAGGAGGAGAAAAGAACGGCCATCCCAAGGAAACCTTAGAGAAGATATGGAAGGATTGGGAAGCTTTTGCCAGTTATGCGTTTAACAAGTCGCATTCTACTTGTTACGCATGGGTAGCTTATCAGACCGCCTATTTAAAGGCACATTATCCGGCGGAGTATATGGCTGCGGTACTTTCCAATAACATGAACGATATTAAGCAGGTCACTTTTTTTATGGAAGAGTGCAAGCGCATGAAATTGGAAGTGTTGGGCCCCGATGTGAATGAGTCCTACTATAAATTTTCAGTAAATAAGGACAATGCCATCCGCTTTGGGATGGGAGCTGTAAAAGGTGTGGGCCGCGGGGCTGTCGAAACAATTGTCAGCAATCGAAAAGAGAAAGGGCCCTATCGCTCTATTTTTGATATGGCCAAGCGTGTCGATTTACGAGCTGCAAACAAAAAAGCTTTTCAGAACCTTGCTTTAGCAGGAGGCTTCGATGGGTTTGGAGGAACTCATCGTGCCCAATATTTTCATGAAACACCGGACGGGATTACTTTTTTGGAAAAAGTAATTAAATATGCAGCCAAGTTTCAAGAAAATCAAAACTCAGCACAAATCAGTTTGTTTGGAGAGGCCAGTGAAGTACAAATACCCGAGCCTGAAGTTCCTCCTTGTGAGGAGTGGTCCACTATGAAAAAATTAAAACAGGAGCGAGAAGTCGTTGGAATTTATATTTCGGGACACCCCTTGGATGACTTTAAAATGGAAATGAAATACTTTTGCCAAGGGGGCTTGAGTGATTTCGGTAACTTGGAAAGTCAAGTCAATCGAGAACTCAAAATTGGAGGAGTGGTGACCGATGTACAGCACCTTACTTCTCGGAATGGAAAGGGTTGGGCACGTTTTATGTTAGAAGACTATACCGATTCTTTTGAGTTTCGAATCTTTGGAGAGGATTATCTGAAATACCGTCATTTTTTGGTTCCCAATAATTTTGTATACCTACAGGTTTTTATCCAGGAGGGCTGGGTAAATCGGGATACCGGAATTCGTGGAGAACCGAGAATTACTTATCGCAATTTTAAGCAATTGCAGGATGTAATGTCTGAATATGCCAAAAAATTGACCATCCAGTTGGACATCAATGACTTGACAGCGGAAAACATTCAATTATTGAAGGATACCTTTCGTAGTTATAAGGGAGACCATCTATTGAATTTTGTGGTATATGAGTTTAAGGAGCGTATAAAAGTGCATATGCCCAGCCGCCGACAAAAGGTGAACATATGCGCCGAATTATTGGAGCTGCTCCAGGCAGAAAATTTTAGTTATCGGGTCAATTGATTGCTGATGGGGCTAAGGGAGTGGGGGGCCTTACAGAAACAAAAGTAGCCGTCTCA
>JAJYSO010000169.1 GCA_021793535.1 Bacteroidota bacterium
ATAAATTACACCAGGCTGTTTATTGCCCGGGGTTTCTTTTACAAAAGATACTTCCGGAGTTCCATCTTCATTTAAATCATAAAGCTTGTCCAAACTTTCAACGTACATTCCCATCCAAGGCATTTCCATGTTTTTGCCCAATTTCCATCTAAGCAGATCTCTGAAACGAAAACCTTCTAATGCCAATTCAATAGCTCGCTCTCTTCTTACTTCCAAAACAATCGGGTCTGTAATCCCTTTATAAAATGTATCCATTAGATATACATCGGCACTTGTAGGCATTACATTGCTATTCGCTAATCCAGCCCTATGTCTCAATTTACCAATGGTTGCTTCCCAATCACTTTGGTTCAGGCTACCTAACTCAGCTTTCGCTTCAGCATAATTTAACAATACTTCTCCAAATCGAATAACAGGTATTGAATTATCACTAACAGAGGAACCGTCTGCAAAAGTTTCATAAAGCGTGAACTTGATCGGTTGATATCCGGTGTTCGTATAAGACCAATTAGGCGGCTGAGCCCCATTCTCTCTTGTATATCCTTTCATTCTTATCGTTTGAGACAAACGATAATCCCTATCCTGTACTTCGTCGACAAAAGGAATTTTATTAAAATCTGCTTGATCGGTAAATGCGGTACCATCCAAATTAAGATAGGTATTAATAAACTGCTTAACAAAACTCGGTTGTAGACCATTTGTAGGACTTGTGAAAATCCACGTTGCATCGTGGAGTACGCTCAGAGAGCTGCTGGCAACCTTAGCCAGAATAATTTCATCGGAAGGAGGGGTCCCACTTCTATCCAAAAACAGTTCCTTATAACTTTCTGAGGGTTCTGATGCGTTCTCGTGTATCGTATACAATCCACTTTCCATAACTTCTTTTGCGGCATCGCTCGCTTCTGTGAGCCAATCATTTGCTGTGTTTTCAAGATCCAAATCACTATGGTATTTTCTAAATGTACCTTCAAACAGGCATACTCTGGACTTAAAAGATAACACCGCCCATTTCGTAATCGTTGATGCACTGTTATCTTTTTCATCTCTAACATGATCAGCCGCAAAATCCAGATCCTCCAATACGTTATCCATCACAAGGCTGCGAGGATCGCGTGGTCTTTTTAACCCCTCCTCATCATCAGGAGCCAGCACCTTATCATACCAGGGAACGTCTCCAAAACGTATAACTTTGTCAAAATAAAACCATGCCCTGAAGAACCTTGCTAGCCCCATGTAGTGATTTAAAGCTTCTTCTGAAATTTCGTGATCTTCGGGTAAGTTATTTAATTGCTCTATGAAGTAATTAATATTTCTCAAATCAGACCAACTCCATCCGCTTGATTGATCAGATGAATAGCCATTAGGCACTATAAAGGTCCAGAAGTCTCTCCGCTGCATAATATCACTTGTCTGATCATCAGAATATATTGCAGAAAATGAGGGTAATATTTTATAAAAGGAAAAGGAGTACAATTCTAAATTTCCTTCAGTTCTAAAAGCATTATCAGGAGAAAGTCGATCATAGGGCTGTTGATTGTGTCCATCTTCCAACAAACTATTACAGCCATAACTAAAGAGTAACAATACTGCCGACAGAATTACTTTATTTTTCATAACTAATCTTTTTATTCTTTAATATTCAAGTTAAAAGGACACATTTACTCCTAATGTATATGTTTTTAATATCGGATACACATTTCCTTTATTTTCTTCTAAGTCCGGATTCAAATAAACATTTGTCTCAGAGTTAGAACTATTCTGACTTCCTATAGCTTGAGGGTCAATAGCCTTTGTTACTTTAAACATCGGAGACCATACCCAAAGGTTCTGACCTGTAAAGAAGACGCTTGCTCCACTTACGTTGACCTTCGAAAGAAGGGTTTCTGGCAAATCATAACTGAAACTCAAATTTTTAAGTCTGATATAGGCAGCATTTTGAAGGAAATAGGTAGAAGGAGAATTCATTGCCTTTGTCCTATTAGCATTATTAGCTTCATATCCAACTAAATTCGGAAAATATGCATTGGGATTTTCTTCAGAATATATTTGATTATGCACATCCATAGGCATAGAAGTATAAGGACGGTTAAATTGCCCCCAGAAGAGCCAGTTTTCAGAGCCGGGCCACCAATCTCTTTTGCCAACTCCTTGCAAAAACACGGAAAGACCGAATCGGTTCCAAGATACATCTCCATTAAACCCAATTAAATACCTTGGCTGAGAGTTTCCAATCAGGGCTAAATCCCCCCTATTATCCAAAGTCAATGTTCCTTTATCAATTATACCGTCTCCATCAATATCTTCAAATCGGGGATCACCGATTTTCAGCCGTTCCTTATCATGTGATGTCACATATGCCCGAGTTTGGTCTGGAGCATTATCCAGTTGCTCCTGTGTCTGGTATAATCCTGGCATAATGTATCCCCATATATCGCCGAGCTTTTTGCCTACGTAATATTCTTCTACTAGTCCCTCTGGATTATTAAACGCTGTAACTTCAGAATAGCTATCAGATAAGTGTAATCTCACACTATAGTTTACTGGCTTTACCCCGTTGATTTGGTCCCTCCATCCCAAAGTTAGCTCCCAACCCGGTGTTCGCATGTTAGCATAGTTTCCCTTTGGTACTGCTGCACCAAAAACTCCGGGCAGAATAACTCCTTGTGTAAACATATTTTTGGTATCTCTCCTATAGACATCAAAGTTCAAGGACAACCTATCCTTTAAAAATCCCGCATCCACACCAAAATTGACTGTTGTAGCTTTCTCCCAGGTTAATCCATCCGGGATAACGTTCGGATTGTTCGTATATACTGGCTTAACGCCATTAATCACTTGATTGAGAATTTCTACTGGCATCGTTGCGAGGAATTGATACGGAGAAACATTTCCATTTCCAAGACTACCATAAGAACCTCTTAATTTTAAGTTGGATACTATGTCGGGGGAAACATTCCAAAAGAGCTCGTTGGAAATCCGCCAAGCACCCGAAACCGATGGGAAAAACCCGAATTGCTGATCAACTGGGAATTTAGATGAACCATCGTAACGCCCGTTAACCTCCAATAAGTACCTTTCGGCAAAATTATAGTTCATCCTGAAAAAGGTTCCGGAAGTGGTCCATTCATACCCTCCGCCAGTCAATTGTATATCATCTCCGGTTAATAGCCCAGGATCAGGAAGCTCACTATTAATCATCTGGTTCCTTCTGTACTGACGAATGATCAGGTTCGTAGTTTCTTGGTTATAACCCGCCAAAAAATTCATATTATGATTGCCGATCGAATGCTCATAGCTGGCATAGATATTTGCACCCATATAATTTTCCCGATGGGTGGTTTCACCGGCGTAATCTTGGTTAGCATCCATGATCAGAATCTCTCCTTCCTTTTCACTATAAGGAACAGGGGAAGCCTGTATTTCATCAACATAAGGATTGGATACAAAACTAATGTTAGCGTTTATTTTCAACTTATCGTTCAAGACACTGGCTTCTAGATCAAATGTATTTCGAATCTCTTCCCATTTCTCTTTTCTGAAATTGCCGCCTGTCAGGAAACTTCCGAACGTCAAAGCTGCACTTTTGGTCAGCGTTCCGTCTGGATTATGGACAAAGGATAGCGGGTTAAATTCATCAGTAAGTCTTCGTAGGATATTCGTATTCGGACTTCTTACGGAGAGTGGATAAAAATAATTTCTCTGAGAATAAGAGAAGTTATTCCCCATTTTTAACCACGGAAAAACCTGAAAAGTCCCCTTACCTCTCAAATTGGATTGTTTAAACTTGTCAGGACTGTAATTAAAAAGACCATTTTGAGTAAAAAGTTGGCCGGAAAGATAATAAGTAACATCTTTTGTACCGCCCGATAAGCTTAATTGATTTTGCACCGATGGATTGCTGTCGTTATAAAGCAGTTTTTGCCAATCGGTACTTCCATAATAAATATATCTTCCGGTAGATGGATCTACATCAATTTTGGGGTCCTCTCCATTCTCATGCATTCTTTTTAGCTCACCTAATTGATCCTGAGAAAAGGTCATACCTGTATTGATTGTAGTCGGATGATCATAACTCCACTGATAATAGGCTTCGTCAAAATTCTTAGCCCACAGGAAACCATCCGTTAAAAGCTTGGGTTTCACCGCTCTAGGATTCAGGGAGTAATTAACAGAATAATCAACTTTAGTCTTTCCCTCATCCGCGTCTTTTGTCGTGACCAATACTACGCCGAAGGCTCCCCTCGCCCCATAAATAGCTGCTGCCGCTTGATCCTTGAGGACCGAAACATCTTTAATATCGGAAGGGTTTAAATTATTTAAATCTCCCGGAATTCCATCGATCAAGACCAATGCCGATCCTCCTGCACCGATCGATCCTTCCCCTCTCACCATTGGCGAAAAATCCTGTGTCGGTGAACCAGTCGGCATCTCCACAAAAATCCCTGGCATGGCTCCTTCTAAGCCTTTGGCTGCGTTGGTCATCGGCCGATCTTTAAACACCTCTTCTCCGATATGCTCCACGGCACCAGTCAAATTCACTCTTTTCTCTGTTCCATATCCCACCACAACTACCTGCTCTAGAGACATTTCTTCAGGCTCCATTGTTACATCCAAAGAATCTCCTCCGGTATAACTAACTTCTTTCTTTTTATACCCCACAAAAGAAAAAACCAAAGTGGCACCTTCTGGTACACCTTTTAATTCATAATTACCTCGGGCGTCTGTGGTAGTTCCATTTTGACCTCTTTTTATATTAACTGATACACCTTCTAATAACTCTCCCGATTCGCCCGAAACAGTCCCACGGACCGTAGTTTGTTGAAGAGGATATCTTAAATGGCCGCTTTCTTCAATGGAGGGAAAAGGATCGGAATTACTAAACCCTTGCACCATGTAACAAAGGATTCCTAAAAACATCAGCACAAAAGATCGATAATTATAGGTAAAGAATGTGAGATTCTTCATAAGATTAAGATTTTTAAATGGATAAAACTATAAA
>JAJYSO010000170.1 GCA_021793535.1 Bacteroidota bacterium
CGGTTCATCCCCTTCTTTATAGGACCAGCGCCTCATCTCATTGAGTTCTTCATGAATTTTTAAATCCTTTGCAGAAATTACTTTTAAAAAGGAAGGGTGCTGTTCAATGGCGTACTCCATTTTACTGACAATACTGTCAACAGATTCATTTTCATAATCAATTTCCAGCGGCTTTTTGATCACCATGGATTGGAGAATGCCCTTTTTCTTGATGCGCATTCCCCTTTTGTCAAAAGATCTTCTAAAGCCGTCAATAACAATTGGCACAACGATAGGCTTGTTTTTTTTAACAATAAAAGCCGTTCCCCTACGTACAGGTTTCCACGGAGTGGTGGTGCCTTGAGGGAAGGTGATTACCCAGCCATCCTGCAAAGCTTTTCGGATGTTGCTCACATCGCTCATCTTGACCTGTCTTTTGACATCCTTTCCTCCTTTCCGCCACGTTCTTTCAATTTCAATAGCCCCTCCGTATGACATTATTTTTGTCAATAAACCGGCTCGCATGGTTTCTTTGGCGGCTACATAATATACGTTCAATTTTGGATTCCAAACATAGCCAATGTTTTTAATACTGTTCTCTCTTCCTTTTAAACTCGCATTAAAAACATGGTACATGGCCACTACATCTGCAAAATAGGTTTGGTGATTGGAAATAAAAAGCACATTGTTCTGGGGAAGGTTGCGGATATTTTCAGAACCTTCAATGATGAGTTCGTTAAACCCTCTATATCTTCTGTGGGTCATAATCCCCAAAAAACGAATCAACCATTTCTTTAGAAAAAGAATGTGTCCAAAGGGATCCTCTTTAAATAAGCCCATTTTTTAATTACTGATTTTACGGGGTCTAAAGTACAAAAATAGAGATTAAATAACGTGCTCTAAAAGGTATTTCAATTCATTTAATGCCATTGCCGTGGCTCCCCAAACCGTTTGGCCGGCCAAGGTAAATGCCGGAACTTCCATTTCGGGGGCATAGGAAGCTGAAATCGTTTGTATTTTTCTATTGTTCTGGTTTAAAAAATCTTCCAATGAAATAAAGAGGAGCCGTTCGACTTCACTTTCTTGGCGTTTGAAGCGGGGCGTGCTTTCGGTAATGCCGATAAAAGGATAAATCCAAAAATTGGAGGGAGGGATATAGAGTTTCGTCATGGGACAGATGACTTCTATTTCCCCAGCACGAACCCCGACTTCCTCAAAAGTTTCCCGCAAGGCTGTCTCCTGAAGATCCTTGTCATAGAGTTCTTTTTTACCTCCTGGGAATCCGATTTGCCCCGAATGTACTCCTTTGTAGGTTCTTCTTAAAATTAAAATCAAAGTCGTTTCATTCTTCATATTGGGAAAAAACAAAGCCATCACCCCCGCTTCTCGAGCAGTATCGGGCACGATACTTTCTTCCAAAAGCACCTTTTCCCTAATCTTGGGAACCATTTCCATGTGTGCTTTTTGTCCAGCTAAAGGGATTTTTTTTAATTTTGGCATTAACTTCACAAAATCTGTATGATTCATGATTAAGAAAGTTTTGATTCTAATTGTATGCTTAGGCCTGTTGAGTTGTCAAGATACTAAAACAAAAAAGAGCAAACCACAAAAAACGGAAAAAAATACGGAAGAGGAAACCGCCATAAATCCAGAGCTCCGCAATCAAATCCTCTCTTCTACAAAAAAGAAAACGGCGGTATGGGACACCATTACAACGGTCGACCAAATCCATTTAAAACCATTTTTGGAGGATTATGGCAAAAAGAACCCGGAAACAAGGGCAGTAATCAAAACAACCTATGGAGAGATTGAAATCGAGCTGTTTACTGACACGCCCTGGCACCGGGCAAATTTTGTACGCTTAGCCAAGTTGGACTACTTCAATACGACATATTTCTATCGGGTCACCAAGGATTTTGTGATACAAGCTGGAAACAGCGATAATCGAATTACGGGAAAGATGAGAAATGCAATCGGTGATTATTTAATTCCTCAAGAGTTCAATAAAAAGCATCTCAATACTTATGGAGCGGTGGGTGCCGCCAAATTTTCCAAACAAAATGTGAGCAAGGCTTCTTCTCCGTTTGAATTTTATATTGTCATGGATAAAAATGGTGCACATCACTTGGATTTCGAGCACACCGTTTTCGGTCGTGTCATTCGAGGCATGGATGTGGCGCAAAAGATAAATCAGGTGGAGACCGATGAACAAAGTGACTGGCCGGTGGATAACATCCAGGTCACTATTGACCTTATAGAAAAATAATCCTTTATCGTTTTGTCCGCTTGTAAATTGTAGGCAATTGCCAATTGTAATAGACCGCCAGTGATCTCACACTAATGATGATCAAACAAGCAATGGTAAAGACCAACCCGTTGGAAAGCGGGAACAAGTGGAGTATAAAATACATCACCCCGCCCAAAATACAGGCCGTGGCATAGATGTCCTTGTGAAAAATAATGGGAATTTTATTGGCTAATATGTCTCGGATTACCCCACCAAAGCATGCGGTCATTGTTCCGGTAGCAATACAGACCAAAGGAGGAAATCCTACATTCAATGCTTTTTCCAATCCAATCAGTGTAAAAATAGAAATACCAATGGTATCGAAAAAAAAGAGTGTTCGTCCCAGATAAGAGAGTTTGTTTCTAAAGAGAATAGCCAATACGGTGGTAATGATGATGACTTTAATGTATATCGTGTTGTGCAACCAAGAAACAGGTTCGGCAATCAAAAGGTCACGCAAGGTCCCTCCCCCAATAGCCGTCACAAAGGCAATAATTAAGATCCCAAAGAGATCCATGCGCTTGCGAATTGCGGTAAGCACTCCCGAAATGGCAAAGGCAATTACCCCTGCAATGTCCAATAGGAAGATGATATCCGTTTGCATAAAGCCCTGTCTTTATTCTTTTTCTACTGTTATTTAATCAGAAGCAGTAGCGGGTGCAAGATAGAAAAAGAGTGGGAATTGAAAGAAATCTTTTAAAAAGTATATATCCCTATCACCTGCCTCCTTTAATCAATCCATAACCTACTTCTTTTTGCAGAGGTAAAGAAGCTCCATTTATTTGGTGAAAAAAGATGGGCTGTAAACCGATTAATTGTAGAGGATTATTATATTTGCACCAATTTAATTCTCCTTCGACAAGGCGCGAGCACTGTTGGATCCTCCATGCGCTCGTCCTCTTTTAAGGGACACAAAAAGTTAAAGATGAAAAACGGTCACGTAGCTCAGCTGGATAGAGCATCTGCCTTCTAAGCAGACGGTCCCAGGTTCGAATCCTGGCGTGATCACTAAACAATAGCGGTTCCTTCGATGGGCCGCTTTTTTTTATTGTTTTAGCAAGCTTGTAGGACAAATGGAAAACCAGGAAGGTGCGAAAAAAGATTTTCCACAAAAAATAAGTTTTGAAGAGTGGCAACGCCAGAGAGGAAAAGGACAGCGAACACCTCTTGATGAACGCATGAAAAATAGCCGATATCCACTCGTTCGCTTCTTGTATATCTTGGGAAGGTCAGTAGCTGCTATTTTCATTGCAGTCGGCGGGTTTCTAGCTTGGCTGATTAGTTTTTTTCTACTATGATTCGTCTTTTTCACCGTCATTTTTCGTTTTTACAAGTTTATGTAAGCTGCTCTGTCCTGGTCTTTTTAGGAGTGGAATACAGCCGAAAGACAGGAAAAGCCCTACCCGATTGGGTATTCCACTACTTGAATGACTTGTTGTGCATACCTATTGTAGGGTACATTGGCCTTTGGGCAGCCAGAAAAATCAAAGGAAATACACACCTCTTCATCCCATGGTGGGCCGTAGCAACAGTAGTCCTGCTCTTTGCAGTCTACTTCGAAGGCTTTATGCCTTTGATCTCCTCCCGATATACAGCAGATGGGTACGATGTAGTGTGCTATGGGATTGGCGGGCTTCTCTTTTATGGTTTACAGTTCTTTAGCCTTCACAAGAAATATTAAAAAAACAAGTGTCCTTCTTTGTATTAGTTTTTTATCCTTAAATTCGTCGCTTATTGAATCACCCTGAACCATGAAAGACTTTAAATTCAGCTTATGGAATAAAATAATTGGATGGACGGTATTTGCTGTGGCTCTTATAACGTATGCACTGACCGTTGAGCCTACAGCCAGTTTCTGGGATCCGGGTGAATTCATCACGACTTCCGCCAAATTGCAAGTCGGTCACCCTCCTGGAGCACCTTTATTCCAAATGGTAGGTGCCTTTTTTTCATGGTTTGCTCCCGAGGCTACACAGATCGCCCTTATGGTAAACCTGGTCTCTGTACTCTCAAGCGCTTTCACTATCCTCTTTATGTTCTGGAGTTTGTCACTCCTAATTCGAAAAATTGCCGGTAGCGCCGAAACCCTCAGTGCGGGAGGAAAAATGGCCGTATTGGGAAGCTCAGCAGTGGGCGCTTTGGCCTTTTCCTTTACCGATAGTTTTTGGTTTAGCGCGGTAGAAGCTGAAGTATACGCCATGGCCATGTGCTTTATGTCCGCTATGTTTTACGTGGGATTACTCTGGGAAAGAGACATGCTCAAGCCTCGTGGAAATCGCTGGCTTATCCTGCTCTCCTTTCTTATTGGGCTCACATTTGGCGTACACTTTTTAGGATTGCTAACCATTCCAGCCATCGGGTACCTCTATTACTTTAAATATACGGAAAAGATAACAGTAAAGAATTTCATCGGCGCCACAGCAGTGGTTGTTGGCGTACTCTTGTTTATTTTCCTTTTCCTATTGCCCTACACCCTCACCTTTTTTGCAGGTTCCGAAGTGTTTTTCATTAACTCTATCGGCCTGCCTTTCGACTCTGGAACCCTAATTGCAGGACTCATCGTCGCCGCAATATTCTACTTCGTTTTGCGCTATACCCGGAAACGAGGCTACATCAAACTGAATACCATTGCGTTGTGTGTGCTCTTTATTTTCGTTGGGTTTTCCTCTTGGATCATGCTGGCCATCCGCGCGAATGCCGGTACACCCATCAACGAAAA
>JAJYSO010000171.1 GCA_021793535.1 Bacteroidota bacterium
ATTTGGCTTCTAAACAGGAGGTTCTCGAGAAGTGGAAAGAGGGATGGGGATATTTTTATCGTGCATTGGATCCAATGCAGCCGGAAGATCTTGGTAAAACTCTTTATATTCGAAAACAACCTTATCTTGTTGTTCAGGCAATTGATTTGCAATTGGCCCATTGTGCCTATCATATCGGTCAAATCGTTTATATTGGCAAATTATTGTTGGGGGACCATTGGCAATCCATCAGTATTCCTAAGGGAAAATCGGAGGAGTATTTATCGGATAAATATGGAGTGGAGTTTCCGGATCGCAAAAGACCAAAGAAATAACCCTTAGAGATTATCGCGCATGGATTTTAAAGAGATTACGGATTTGGCGCGCGGGAGTGTCCGGCAAAGGCAAGCTTATGCCTTGTTGAAAAGAACAAAAATATTGCTGCGCCTCGAGCAATTTTGTCCTGTTTTAGTGGGCACCGTTCCGCTTGCTATCGATATTGAGAGCAGTGATTTGGATATCATTTGTTGTTTTACAGTGCCGGAGCAGTTTAAAAAGAAACTGATTGATGAATTTGGAAGCGCTCAGGATTTTGAACTTCAAATTCCTAAACGCATAAAACCACCGGCGATAGTGGCACGATTTGTTGAAGCTGGTTTTGAAGTTGAGATTTTTGGTCAGGGTACCCCCATAAAAGACCAATTCGCCTACAGGCATTTAAAAGTTGAACATGCACTTTTGAAACGACGAGGTCCAGCGTTTAGGCAACAGATTGTGGATTTGAAACGTCAAGGGCTGAAGACGGAGCCTGCCTTTGCCCAAGCGCTTGGATTAACTGGAGATCCCTATACCGCTTTATTGGAGCTGGAGGAAGAAAACGAACGTTTTTAGAGACTATATCTTGGTTAAAGCCGAGCCTTTATGTGCCGCGATATGATCAGAGCGATCACTTTTGATCTCGTATTGTGGATCTTCTTTGGAGGCGTGGTGCGTGTATCCTTTATATGAAAAGTCTTGAGTGTGTACTTTGACAATCACTCCGGATACTTTTCCGGCTTCAGAATTCCAGCGTACGTGATCTCCTTTTTTAAATGATGTGGCCATGATGACGGTTATTTTTTGGGGATACTTAGAGGAACTACAGCTTCGGGCGAGAGCAAGCGAAAGGCAAAACTTTCTTGAAAATAAAGCTTGACCACAGTACTGGTATGACTGAGGTAACCGATGGATATGTCTTGTCCCAAGCTCATCTGAAAATCACCTCCTCGTATGGAAACGACAAAGCCGCCTTCAATGGCTGGCGCCCAAATGACACGGTCATCCACTAATTTGCGGATGTGGTGCAGTACCGGATACCCCTCATCACTTCCTCCGCTGGCAGCCGTGTAAGCCCTTGCGCCCAGAACAAGTGCATAAGGGCCGTTGACGCCTTGTAAGCGTAATTGGCTTATGGCTTGAGCCACAGCGGCAGGATAATTTCGAACATGGGCGGGCAAGTGCAGAGATTGGTTTTCACTGCCTTGACGCAATCCTTGGATTTTCGCAGCAGCATAACCTTCAAAGATCGCCCGGTCTTCGGCAAAGGCAATTTTTTTGGCGGCCTCCTGCAAGGGGCCCCAATCGGAATCTTCGGATCCCCGTTCTACATTGTCGATTTCTTGACGAGAGAGCTCAAAGGGAATGCGAAACTCAACCACAGGTTGGGCTTCTCTAAGCAAGGCTTGGATGTCGTTGTCCGGGCCTTTGATTTTATGAACGTGCCCGGTGCCTACGGAGGAGAGGCCAAGCCCTTGTGGCCCTTCTACATCTACGATACAACGTGCAGCCAGATGACGCTTGAGAGTCCGAGCGGCTTCTTCTTCAATTTCTGCCCATGCTGCATGGGAGATGGGCGCGAGTTTTCGATACAGGTTGTTCATGGTGTTATTCTTTTTTATAGGTTTTTAAAGCGCCAATTTTTAAGGAACCCGTATGATCGGGAGGCTGTGTTTCCTTTTCCTCTACAGTGTTTGGAGCTGCTTTTTCGTCTTGATCCTTTTCCTGATCTGATGAAAAATCGTCTAATTGGTCGAGCGTGGGTACGTAAAACAGGCTCCCTGTTTTGGCCGTACTAAAGTCGAGAAGTCGGTCATAGTTTCCAGGGGGGTCTCCGATAAACATGTTGTCTAACATTTTTTTTACTGTACTAAACGTGCTGGCATAGGCGATGAAGTAGGTCCCCATTTCGTTGGTGGCCATATTGCCGAAAGGCAAGTTGTCTCGGATGATTTTTAGATCATCTCCGACATCTGTTAGCGCAATATGAGCGTTCTTGGGTTTGATATCCTCGGGCATTTCCACGTCATTATCTCGGGAGCGTCCGAAGACTTTTTCTTGTTCACTTATCGGTAGTGCTTTAAAAGCGTTTAGATCGTGAATGTATTTCTGAACAAATAGATAACTGCCATTTTGATAAGCAGGATCTTCCTTTCCAATCAATCCGTAATAGGCGCGCTCTTTTTCTCCGTTGGGATTTTCGGTACCGTCCACAAAGCCTAAAATAGAACGTCCATCCCAATACCTGAATCCGTGTACCTCGACGACACATTCCGCTACAGGAGTCAATAAAGAAGAGATTTCAGCAGCCATGTCGTAGCAAATACTTTTTGTATTTCCTTTGATGTGGAAGTGGAGGTCTGCTCGGGTGGCTACCGCAGTATGAGGATCTCCGATGATCGGCTCAAAGTTGGCCAATTCTTTGGGTAAGGGCTTGGGAAGGTCTAACCGTTTCCATGCTTCATAACCGATTCCCATGATGTTGCTTACTCCCCTTTTTGGGAAACGGATGTAGGCGGAGTTATTCAGGTTGAGCAGCAAAGCACAAACGGCTTTGAAAGATGAGGATATTTCGGTATTTTCTTTAAAATTCCAAACCAAAAAGATGGTGTGGATATCCTCGCCATTGTAATCCAATACACTTTGGGGTTGTTGATCCATAGTATTCTACTGCTTAGTGATTTTGTTTTTGCTCCTACACAGGAGCAGTAGGAATCAAATTTAAGAAATTTTCAGGAGCATAGAAAGCTCCCTTCAAGAAGATCGTGGATTATTTCAATCGAAGCTTTTGAAAGAGATGTGGTCAAAATAAAGTAGAGAACCGGATCAATAAGGAAATCTTAAAATGCGGATTATTGGCCAAAAGTTACCTATGTTGCGCCTTTATTTAAAAATGAGTAAAATGCTTCGATTTTTTACAATTATTGGGTATTTGGAAGGCGTTTCCTATCTGGCTTTATTTTTCAATATGCTCGTGATCAAAAATGTGGAACTCGATCTTTATCAGCAATTGCTTTTCCCCATTGGAATGGCCCACGGGATTTTGTTTATTACGTACGTCGTTTTAGCCAGCATGCTGAAAATAGAGTTAAAGTGGAGTTTCAAAAAGTACTTGCTTATTTTTATAGCCTCTTTAATTCCTTTTGGAACCTTTTATTCCGAGAAAAAGTGGGTCTATAAGGAGATCTGATCCTGTGAGCGGTTTATTGATAATTGGCGTTGCTAGTCGATAAATTTTTCTTTCCTACTGGACAAGGTTGCCCCTTCTTTTAAGGCAGCTTTTCCTTTTTTGTTTTAGGTGCTGTCAAAATCTTTATACGGCTCCGGCCAAGGTTGGGGAGGGCTTGTCTTTTGAGCTTTGCTTTCGGCGTGAATTTTGAGGAGAAAAAGGAGTAGGGCTTCGTCTATTTTGCTTATCTTTGAGGACAGATTGCACGGGGTGTTCTAAATGCATACAGAACTGAGATTAAACCCGAAACCTGATTTGGATAATGCCAACGTAGGGATGCAAGCAGAAGAATTTCCTTTTGTTTCACCATACGCTGAATGGTCCAGTTCCGGTTGCTAATTTCTAAAAAGGAATGTACAAACAAATGGAAGTCCAAAAATATACCAGACGGCTTGCTCTCAAGCATTCAATTCCCTACAGTAGATTGGAACGGCTTTTTTGTCAAAAAATCATACATATTGACGAAGGGTCTTATTGTCACTTGGCCAAAACCATTTTGAGTGTGGCAAGGTTTAAAAGATACGGGTTGGTTCAGATGATGAGCATGTATTTTTCCGTGCCTGTGCGCCGCAGTACCCTTCAGTCCGATATGATGCGGTTTTTCCAGACCAAAACATTCTTTGCCCAGTTTACGGGCCCACCTTATTGTATTGCGAAACCTTTCTGATGTTAATCACAATGCGTGCTACAGGAAATCTTCTTCTTTAATAAGGAAGGAGCTTTGCCGTACACGGGCAAGGATGTGATGCAGAGCCTCCGAGAAGAGAAGTACGGAGAGTTTTTACACCACTATTACCTATTTCTTATCAACTGTAAATCCGTTTAAAATACTTTCGTTGATGACGAAAGTTGAACCCTTTTAAATACTTAAAAAATGAAAAAAAGATATATCCTTAGGTCTGTCCTCTTTCTTGCTGTGCTGTTTTTAGTGCAGGTAGTAGCGGCTCAGCAAGTCAATGGAGTTGTGACCGATGAACAAAATAACCCACTGGCAAACGTTGTGGTAGAAGTACAGCAGACCCATTCGGGTACCTATACAGATGCCGATGGTCGTTTTTCTATTCAAGCCGAGCTAGGCGCCAAGCTACTCTTTACCTACTATGGAGAGTCCAAAGAGGAAGAGGTGCGGGATTTTTCTCCGTTGAACGTTGTGATGAAGGGCAGTGTGAATGTCGGCGAGGTTATTGTTTTGGGGAGTCGTGCCGGGGCGCGTTCAGCCTTGAACAGTTTGGTGCCAGTGGATGCCTTTAATATGGAGGATTTATCACAAAACCTAGGGCAAGGGAATTTATCGCGAATGTTAAACGCAGCCATTCCTTCCTTGTCTTCTATTACCCATTCGGGAATGAACATCACCGATTTTGTGGACGCCCCTACATTAAGAGGGATGAGCCCTGCTCAAACCTTGGTATTAATTAATGGAAAGCGCCTCCATCCTTC
>JAJYSO010000172.1 GCA_021793535.1 Bacteroidota bacterium
CCCAAATAGGTCCCCCAAGATACCGTCATGCAGTTCACGCGATATTCGCCGTTTTTCTTTTTCTCTTCCTTCTTCTATGCTCTTCTGCTGGGCCAGCATCAACCTAAAAATGTCTTGACCAGCTTGTTGTCTTTGCTTGAGTAGTTCGGTTTTGGAGCGTTGAATCATGATAATATAAAGTAAGATGAGTAAGAGGACTACACTGGAAGAGATAATGGAGAGTCGGAGGATTCTCTGATTTAATTTTTTTGCTTCTGAAATATATTCGTCGGTTTCAAAACGTATTCCGGCAAACTTGTTCTGAACGGCCCGTTCGTGTTTGTACAAACTGTCATTGACATTTATATAGCGTTTGGAATAGCTTAGCGCTTCCTCTGGAGATAGATTTATAAAGAGTTTGATCGCCGAAAGGTAATCTCGTGAATTCCGGTCAGTAAAGGCAATCTCTTCTGCTTTATGCGCATGCTTGATGGCATTTGCAGTATCTTTTTTAAAAAGAAAATACTCGGCAATATGGAGATGACTGACACTAAGCCCTGTTTGAGGGGAGAGTTTTTTTCTAATTTTCAGCGCCTTAAGTAACTGCTCATACACTCCGGAAGAATCCATTAGATGGAGTTTCGCATAGGCTTCATTATCCAGAATCATGGCATAAATTCTTGGATTATCCAGCTGTTGACTATGATAACTGTGTTTTGCTCTTCTATAATATTGGATGGCTTGAGCATAGTTTTTATGATTATCGTGAACAACCCCGATATTGTTATATACAAAGGGAAGCCGGCTTTTCTTTGAAGACTTTCTTAGGTACTCTAGAGCCTTATTATGGTAGTATAGCGCTCTTTCATATTGTTCGAGTTCATTAAAGATGATCCCCAGATTATTAAAGGCTGCATAGAGGGAAAAATAGTCGTTGTACAGAGACAAGAGATGAATAGCGTCAAAAGTGGTGACCTCACTTCCTGTATAGTCTTTAATATCCTTTTGAATAATGGCCATGTTTAGAAGGAGGCGACCAGCGTTTAAGGTGTCGCCTAAACTCCTGTATATCTTTTGTGCTCTGTCATAATAGAAATAGGCGCTGTCTTTTACTTTACGATTGAAATAATACTTACCCAAATCCCAAAATGTTTCTGCAATTCCAGCTGGATGATCTATGGAATCACAGAGTTTTCTAGCCTCTTTGTTGGATTGAAGGAAAAGAGAAGTATCTCCCTTTTCCAGTGCCCTGTAGGAAATTTTTAAAAGAGACTTGCTTCTTGATTGTGGATCGTCTTGGAAAAATATATTGTTGTATTCTTGATGAAGGTCTGCTTGAAGAGGGCCTTCTTGAAATGGATATAAAGTTTGCTTTTCAGATCGGGTGGTTTCTGAGGATGTACTTGTACAGGAAGCAAGGAGTACAAATACAATGAGCCATATGTTTGTATGGAATCTCAAAATTTTGCTAAATTGTCTAAAATTAACAAAAAAGATCCATTATAAAAATGGACCTTTTTATTCATCATAAAATAATAGTTCAATCGGGTTCGTCAAAGGTCACGTCTCGATCGATGACTTCATCAGCCTGGTTGTCGGTTTCGGCTGTTACGAGTTCTTGGTTAATAATGTTGTCTCCAGGTATTTCATCCGGCGTACAGGAAAAGGTTAATACGCCTAAGAGAATGAGACACAAGAAAGTTTTTAAGTAAATCATGGCACTTAGATTAAAATTAGACAATACGGGTTTTTAAGCCCTTAGGTGGCTTATTGTTTAATCATGCATGATTTAGAAATGGAGGTAAATCCATGTCCATTAAAAGAGGCTCTTTCTGTTTAAACCATAGGAAAATTACATAATTCGGCGTTGGATGTAATTGAAAAAATGAGCAAATGTGTAGATGGTATGAGTCTGCGAGGCGTTGGTATGTGTTTGCGTGTAGTCCGGGTTTTTAGATGTTTATGCAAATAGTTGATAATCGGATTAATCAAATGTGAGGGCTAGTTTCTCCAGGAGTTCTTCTAAAGAGTGAAGATTGTGTCTATAGGAGGCAGAAATGGGTAGGGGAGTTATCATGTTTTTCAAGAAGCATTTGGCTCTTCCAAAACTGATTTTGAAAATGTGATTTTTGTTCACGATATAGCTATAATGGATTCTTGCAAAATTTTCTGGAAGAACTCCTTCAAATGACGTAAGCGATTTATAAACCCTGATAATCTTTCCACCCGTAAGATTAATATCGGTTCCATTGTTATCTGCCTTAAAAAAAAGAATACGATCATATTGTAAAAGGGTATATTCCTTATAGGATTTTAGACACATCGTTTGTGCTGAAAAGGACCATTCACGCATAATGTATCGAGACAAGGAGTTGTGAATTTCCGTTTCTTGAAAGGGCTTTAAAAAGTAATCGTAAAATTTGTTTTTTAGCGCCCAATAGGCCATAGCTTGGTCTGTGGAAAGAGCGATAAAGATAGATTCTTCTTTCAATTGTTCCCGCATCTTTTGGTAATCTTTACAGCCTTGTGCGAACTCTTCAAAGTGAGGGTCCAGATCAAGAAAAATTACCTTGGGCCTTAATTTGAGAAGGATAGATGTTCCCTGCTCATAAGTGCATGCGTTTCCTAAAAAGTAAAGCTCAGGAATATTCGAAAGGATGTCTTTCAAGCCCTTTAGGGTAGATTTGTTTTCACCTAATATGAAATAGGAAACTTGCAAAATCTATTTTTAAACGAATGTAGAGGGAAAGAATTTTCAAGCTCTATTTTTTACCACATAGTTTTTGCGGGAAAACCACATAAAATAAAAATTGTGGTGTTCCCGCAGGATTACTGTGGCGTTTTTTACGCCTCTTTTTTTAAAGTCTGCTAGGTTGCAGGCATCTACCATATACTCAATAACGTTTACAGCTATGGCCTTCACAAGATATCAACGTATGCTAAAAGCTTTGGAAGATCAATTAAGTTTATTGGAGGTTGAAAAGGACATCTTAATTCATTCTGAGCGTGGAATAAAACTAACTTGTCAGGCTTTAAAAACGATTCGGAAAGAGGTACTCGCTCACAATTTTGAATCACAGGAAGAAGAAATTCATTTTTTTAAAGAAATCAAACCCCAGCTTTATAGTAAGGTTATTTATTATGTCAAACTATTTCATATTGAAAGCAGGCGGCCCAGAGGAAGCAATCCCTCGCAAATTACTTACCTAAATCATCAAATTGATGGCTTACAGCTTTTTTTTGAAGAAAATCTGGAGTTTTACCATTACTATCGGAGAAACTCCTGTGCCCTTGATCGGCAATATTTTACGAGGGGCAATGCAGATCTTAAATTACATTTGGACAATTTTCATAGCTTTATTGATGAGTCTTTTTCTACGAGCCACGATAGCATTGTAGCCACGATCATTGCCCATGATATGCTGATCGCATACCTCAAGTCCGAGATTAACAAACTAGAAAACCAAAATGGCAGTGAAAGAGGAGCCCCGAGCTCGTTTGCTAACATTTTTTGGACGGCAAATAAGGTGGACCTGATTGAACTTATTTATGCCCTTAATGATAATGGGGCCATCAATCATGGGAGAGTGAGTATAAGGGAACTGACTTCTCTTTTTGAACAATTGTTTCATATCGATTTAGGAAATTTCTACCATGTCTTTACAGAGATACGAGCCCGGAAAAATGGCCGATCTAAATTCCTCGATGCACTGAAAATAGCGCTGCTCAGGCGAATGGATGAAGCGGATAAATAATGCCCAACTAGGGAATCACTAGGGTATAGATAGATTTAGTACAGATTTTATTCTTTTTGAAGGAGAATAACCTTTAGAAAGGCCTAATTCCTGGATTTATGGCTTAAAATCCATTTATAAAAATCTTTCCCTAGTTGGGAAGCCCTATTGAAAAAATTAAAAAACTTCTTTTCAGTTTTGTTTGGTGAAAGTCAAATCCATGGAGGGGCCACCTCAAGGTGTTATTAAATGGTGGCCTCTCTTATTTAAGTAACAAAACCAAATGTGTTATGCCATCTGTTAACCCGCATATTATAACTGATAATGGGACACAGTATTCCTTAGGAACACTGGATAAAAATATCATTCGGTACGATTTTAAAAAGATGTTGGTTTTTCTAGAGGCAAAGGGCAAAATGTTGTTTGGAGAGCGGTTTAGAATTTACAAGAAGGATCAAAAGGTGCTCTATAAACTTTGTGCATATGTAATTGGAGATAAGGTGAAATGTGCGGAATATGGAGTAGACCTCACTAAAGGAATTTTACTAGCCGGTCCAGTGGGCTGTGGAAAAACCAGCTTATTAACATTAGCCCCTTTTATGGTACCGCACCAACGTTCTTACGAGGTGGTGTCCACTAGAGATTTGGTATGGGATTATAGTCGTACCGGGTATAAAGTCATTGAGGACTATGGGAGCTCCGGTTTTTTCTGTTTTGATGATTTGGGAGTTGAGCTTATAGGCAGATTTTACGGAAAAGAATGTAATGTCATGCGAGAAGTGTTGCTTTCTAGGTATGATCTTTTTCGACAGAGCAAAAGAAAGGTGAAAACACATGCCACAACTAATTTGAGCGAGGAAGAATTGGAAGAAGTATATGGAGTTCGCGTGTGCTCCCGTATGCGAGAACTTTTTAACTGGATTGTTTTTGAACAAACCAGTACAGATAAACGAAAATGATCGAGTGGAGTAGAAGTGTGTGTCTAGAGTAGTTGTTGTGCTGGATTGTATTTGAGGTAGATCATCCGTGTTATTGCAAAGAATTTTCCTGCTATTAAGAATATAAAACGATAACCTGTATTTAAACTATTTCATTATGAAAAAACTACTTTTCTTTTTCCTTGTAGGCATTGGCTCCATTTCCACTGCATTTGCCCAAATCGGCGGGATCGAAGATTCCATCAATGATATTGCCGACACCGTCCGTTCGGTCTTCCCCATCCTTTTAGGGATTATCTTTTTAGTTAGATC
>JAJYSO010000173.1 GCA_021793535.1 Bacteroidota bacterium
AAAGAATTTTTACCTCAACGATCGCCGCATCCGTTATCAACCTAAAATTTCAGGATGGTTTTTGGATGTTAAGGATAAAATCGATTTAGTGATCACCAGCCCTTCTCCTTTGACGTATCAATACCACAACATTGACAAATATCAGACTTGGGGACTGGCCTTTCGCAATCAACTTCAGTTGGATCGTGTCGGGCTTAATTTTGGAGTTTCTCTAAATGGAGAGTCTAAAGAGCTTGAAAGTGAAGGGGACTATGATGATCGTTTTTTGTATTCCTTTCAGGCAAACGTGAACGCTTCTTATCAGCTTCCGAGATGGGGAGTTGTCGCCTCTGCCTACTTTAAATACAATGGAAGGCAGTATCAATTCCTCAGTGATGTGGATCAAGAGGGGAATACGATTTTCTCCAAAGAACGGCAACAAGGGTATGGATGGTTGGACGCCTCTATTCGCAAATATTTCCTGGACAATAAATTAGAAGTCACTTTAGGAGCACGGAACCTCTTGGATATAACAGAAATTAAATCATACTCCAATACAGGGGTGCACAGTGCGGGGGATAATGCCCTGCTGATGGGCTATGGCCGATCCTATTTTTTAAAGCTTTTATATAACCTTAATTTTTAAACCAATGAAAAATCAGTTTATTTATGCCTTTGTGTCTTTATTTGCGCTTGGTGCAGTCATCAGTAGTTGCAGTAGCAACGATGATCATAGCGGTCTGGGTTCTTTAGCCGTAGGGTTCCAGAGTAAGTCTGTTGATTTGTCAGGGGCTGATCAGCAAAAAGAGATTGAAATTGCTTTTTCGGAGTCGACCTTGCAAGCTGGAACTCTTGAATTGAGCTACACGACAGAAAATGTTTTATACGGGGAAGAAGAAGACTTTACTACAGATCCTTCCGGAGAGGAAGGAACGTTAAAGGTCCCTTATCAAGAGGGAAGCCAAAGCACTTCTTTTACCTTGAACAAGCTAAAGGATGCGCTGCCTGGAGAGGAAAAGTCCGTCACCTTTACCATTATTGGAGTTGAGGGAGGCGACATTACTCCTCAAGGGAACACCAGTGTTAAAGTCTCCTTTTCTGAAAGTGCCTCATTGGGGAGTTCTATCAAGCCTGAAGTGGGCGGACACAATGAGCCCAATCAAGTATATGTGAGTTTAAAATCTGAAAATCAAACCGTGGTTAAAAGAGATGCTTGGGATCTTGGATTTTATGCTGGAGAGGAGTTTCGAGTCACGTTGAACAGCTCCTTAAAAATGTTTGCAGGAGCCATAGAGGCTACAGATATTGATGCCGTCAAGGAAGAAGATTTTGCAGATTTGATGCCAAAGATGGCACTGCTTACCTCAGGATCCGATCAGTTTGTCGATGATCCTGCTGGAGATCTCTCTAAAACAGCCATTGCAGCGGTATCGGACCAAGAAGCCGAGAATAAGGTCTACCTTATTAACCTGGGCAATAAAATAGGCACTGAAAAACCTGAAGTGGGGAGCGTCGCCGTGGACCAAAGCGATCCAGATGAACCGGAAAAAGGCAAGCGCGGATGGAAAAAAGTGCGTATTCTAAAAGAGGGAAACGATTATATTTTACAATATGCTGATTTAAATGACACCAATCATAAAGAGGTGACCATTGCTAAAGATCAGGCCTATAACTTTACGTTCTTTAGCTTTGAAGAAGAAAATACTGTAGAAGTGGAGCCGACTAAGAATGATTGGGATCTAAACTTTACCACTTATACCAATACCCTAGATCTCCCTGGGGATTATGGAGGAGGAAAAACGGCGTACGGCTACTCAGACTATATTGCCATTAACAATTTAGCGGGAGTACAAGTGTATGAAGTGTCGACCGACGACTTCAACTATGCTAATTTCTCTAGAGCAGATGTTAAGGAAAGTGAGCTTTCCTCAGACCGTACCCATATTGGCGATGGGTGGCGAAACGTGTTTGAACAATCTGCAAGTGACGACCGTTTTTATGTCTTGAAGGATGCCGAAGGGAACTTCTATAAAATTGAATTTACGGCCTTGGTCAACGAGGACGGAGAGCGAGGGCATCCAGCCTTTGATTACGAGTTGCTTACGGAATAGTTCTCTATTCGACTCCATTCACCTTTATGCAAGAGACAAGGGCTTGAAGATAATTTTTTCAAGCCCTTGTTTTTTACACTATTCCTTGAACAAAAGTTCTGGAAAGAGATAGGCTGATTATGTTCTGAGATAATTTAAAAGATCTTCTAATTTTTCTGCGGAGTCTTTTAATCCTCCTATACGGTTTCTAACCGTCCAAATTTTTTTGTGATTTTCAATTAAACTTTCCAGCTCATTTGCGAGCTTCAGTCTTGTAGCTTTAGGAATATTTTCGGTTTTCTTTCCTGTAGCATCCAAACGTTCTATGCCGAGGTGGATTCCAAAACGGGCTAAACCGGCGGCCTGTTTTAATTCCTGTAGTGTGATGTCCGCATCGGGAGAGGAAGGGGCTGCTTCCTGAAGAAGAGCCAAACCTCTTTTAATCTCTTCTTCAGCCGCAATCAGTCCAGCCTTGTTCAGGTGTTTGGTTTGGTATTGGCCTTCCATGGTCCATTTGAACCTTCTAATCATTAAATGAAAAGCATTGGCATTCCCCTCCGGAATATTGGCTTTTAGGTAGGCATCTCCCAATACCAGAAGTGCTTCGGCAGTTCTGCCGGTAGGATCTTTAAAGACATAGTGATTGAGGAGAAAGGTTAAGTTATCAAGCGTTTGATCGGAATAATGCCATGCATAGTTGGCTCCCAACACTAAGGAAGGATAACTTACTGATTTGGGTTGAAAATGACCATAATCCCCCCAATCGGTAATCAGGTAACCTTTGGCTTTATATTTTTTACCGGCCAATGCAGCCTTTTTAAGGTTGATAAAAGCATTGTGGTTTCTGCCAATTTCCGAACGCCAACTCGAGGTACCGGGGACCACATAAAAATCCATCCCTGCCTCATGAAATTTTTGTATGTTTTTATCAAACGGATAAACCGCATCATAGCCCCATACGAGTGCGGTCATGTTCTTTGGAATTTCCTTGATCAATTCGGGATGGTTTAAAACAATATCCCCCCAAAAAAGCGTTTCTTTTCCATTTTTAATAACTTCTTCATTTAATTGTTTTAAGAAGTCGAGGTAAACTTGTCCCTTGCCTATTTTTTCACTGAGTGCCTTTGATTTTCCTAACCCCAATTCTACCGTTTCGTCGCCTCCAATATTGAAGTATTTGCTAGTGAAGTTAGGTAGTAATTCGGCATATAATTCCTTCATCAATTCCAGTGATTTCGGATTGGTTGGCGCCAGGGCAGTCCTTTTTCTAGCTCCCCATATTGTTTGACAGTCGGTTTCACATTCACTCAATTTGAGGTATTGATCATGTTTTAACCAATTTTCCATATGACCAAAGGAATTTTGATTAGGTACTAAATCAATTCCTCTTTCTCTAGCGTAAGTATCCAGCTTTTGTATTTCCTCGGCAGTTAATGGGCTGGCCTCTTTCCACACTGCTTGATGGTTTCTATAAGCGAAAGTATGTTCAGTATACAATTGCAATTCGTTAAGACGCCATGCTTCCAGTTGATCGATAAGCGCATACAAGCTCGCCATGGTTGGTACTTTATCTCGACTTACATCCAGCATATACCCCCTTCTTTTGAAATCGGCCCAATCGCTGATTTCAATCTCGGGCAAAGGTTGGTTTTCAGCCTGTACATATTCCAAGAGCTGGTGCAAGGTTTGTTTTCCATAGCCTAAGGCATTTTTATTTTTTGCAAGCAGACGGATTCCTGATGGAAGCACACTCAAGCGGTAGGCGTCGTCATGATCAAGATCTGCTTCAATCTGGAACCAAATAACAAAGGGCTGATTATTAATATTTAAAACCCACTTTCCTGCAGATCTTTCTTGAATACTTTCTTCGAGGATACTTTTTAAAGCATCCGTGTCTTTCGACGGGATGACGGGTTTCTCCTCTCGAACAGTTAGCTGTTGAGGTGTAAAGAGCAATGAGGTAACAAGTTGGTCGTTGGCAAGAGAAGAAGCACTGGTCAATAGGGCCAGCATGTAAATAAAAAGAAGTCTCATGTAATTGTATAATATTTTTGATGCCGTTCAGAGGCACTGGGATTAATTATTGGGAGCTAAAAGTACTACTCTATATGGGTTTGCATTGCGAATAGACAATAATTTTCTTGATTATTCATAAATCAAATGTTACCAACCTTCATGATTACCGATATGATTTCACCTATTTCAAAAACGGCTGAGTGGCCTATTTATTGAGCAAAAAATGCCTTTTTAAAGAATTAATTTTTTTTAAATTGTGCTATCCATCATATTCGTGATATTCTGTTACGATAATATAATAGCCGTTGGGGTCCCACATCGAAAATTCTCTTTTATTGGGATTCGGGTTAATATGGATATCTTCATCTATTTGGGCGCCGACCTTTCTCGCATTTTCTCTAATTTCTTCCATTTTATTTGTTTTAAAGTAGAGGATTATTCCATTTCCCGGAGTGATTTCTTGATTTCTCATGGAGGGGTGATCGTCTTGTCCCCAAGGATGGAGGCAGAGTATAATATCATTGCTTTGCGTGGCTAATATGGCAAAGTGATTTCCACCATGCAGATTTTTAAAATGGAATACCTGTTCATACCATTGGGCACTTTTTTCAATGTCTCTTACTGCGACTATGGTATCTAATTTCATCATGCATTTTGATTTTTATCTTCCTTATTTTTTGGTATACTCCGTTTTGTACAATAACAACCAACATTCAAATATACGGGATCTTTATCCATGGAACTTTAAAGATGACGGAAAGAGGAAACATTATTATGTAGCGGTTCTACAGCAAATCCTCTATGGTTACCTTGGGCATAGAGCCACACATTCACCTCATTGCTTTGAATAATATCTGACAACGGTGGGGCGCTATGT
>JAJYSO010000174.1 GCA_021793535.1 Bacteroidota bacterium
AGTTTGATGACCGTAATTTCTGGCCAAATACCCACTCGGCCTGGATATGCCAAATACCCAAATCCCCGATTCACATTTAGATACCGCCCATCCACTTCATACACTCCGGCCCAATATTTATACCTGTACTTTATGGGACTCCACTTGACTACACCGGGAATCTCAATGCCAAATTGCATCCCATGGGTATGACCGCTGAGGGTCAATTGAAAATTTTTCTTATGCTGTTGAAGAATTTCTTTCCAATGCGAAGGGTCATGACTCAAGACAATTTTAAAATCGGTTGGTCTTAAATCCCCAGTCGCCTTATCGATATCTCCATATTTTGGAAAATGTCCACTTCCCCAATTTTCAACGCCTATAATGTGTAAATATTGTCCATCTCGTTCTAAACTCCTGCGTTCATTTAACAAAAGATCCCAACCCATATCCTTCTGGGTCTTTTTAAGCTGATCCAAATTCTCTTGTTGAGCTTGCGCTGAATCCCAATGGCGGTATTGCCCGTAATCATGATTTCCGAGAACAGAAAGGACTCCATCAGGAGCTTGTATACTGGCAAATAGTGTTTTCCAGTCTTGGAGCTCCTCTGCGCTATTGTTGACCAGATCTCCCGTAAAGAAAATCAGATCACTTTTTTGTGCGTTGATCAGATCAATACCATGAGCAACCTTGTCTCTATTGTCAAAACTACCACAATGTAAATCACTGATTTGGGTAATTTGGTAACCGTCAAAGGCCTCTGGAAGATCTTCAAATTCCAATTCGTATTGCAACACTTTGTAATTGTATTTTCCTTTGATCATTCCGAAGAGCAGAGAAGAGAAGGGTATGGCTGCTATTCCCAAGGCCAGTTGAGCGACGAATTTTCTTCTTGAAGGAAGTTGTATGCTTTTTGAGGCATAGGTCTCTTTAGTGAACAAGGCAACACCTACTCTCAAAATATCTTCTACAAATAGGAAGAACACGAGTACTACCTGTGCCAGTACCAGTGCCAAAACCATTCCGAACGCATAAGCTTTCGCTCCGACCATGCCCGAATCCTGGGGTCCTAATAATCGCAGGAAAAAATTGAGTAGTATAAAGAGTGAGACGATAAAGTAGAGGAGGTAGATCCATCGGTTCTGGGTTACGCTTTTTACGGCACAAAAAGCGTATACTTCCAGCACCAAAAGAATAGATAAAACGATAAACCAGCGCATTTTTCTCGAATAAATAGAAAATAAAAGTAGGGCAAAAATAGAATTTATACGGCGATCACCTTCATAAAATTCCAAATAATTCCTGAATGGACTTTGGCTCAAGACATTTGATCCGCTAGGCCCTTACGGCCGGCCTGAAAAAAGTACATTAATTTTTTTCTAAGATAGCGATGCAAATTAGGATTTTGAAGAAAAGCGAAGGAACCTTACCCCCGCCTCCCAATATTCATCTTTGGGCCGCATGTGAATTTTTTTTAAAAGGTTGATGGAGGCTGTGTTTTCTGGTCGGGTAATAGCAATAATCTCTCGGCAGGGTTCTTCTTTTTGCAGAGCCGTTAGATAGGCGTTTACGGCCTCATAGGTGTACTGTTGCTTTTGAAACTGTGGCAGTATGGCATATCCGATATCCGGATGGGACTGGTCGCTTCTTAGAATGAAAGTGACAATTCCAAGGGGTTGCTGTGTTTGTAGGTTTTCAAATACATGGCAGTGGTAATGGGGATCGTTTTGTTTTTCGTGGATGTAACGCTCAGCATCCGCCATGGTTTGGATCCCCCGGTCCCCGATAAATTGAATCCATGATGTTGAATTGAGTAGCGTAAAGATAAAGGCAGCATCCTTTAAAGCCAATGGCCGAAGCAAGAGACGTTGTGTTTGTAGAGTTCCAAACATGCCATTTGTGTATAAAAAATACACCCGAAGGATATTTCTCCTTATCCTTCGGGTGCATGCTTATTTTTTAGCAGTTTCGTATTTGTGCTTATAGCGCTCGTAGAGTTGCTTGTGCAAATCATCCAGATCAATTTCCTTTCCTTTGAGGAAAGCCAAACTGATTTGATTTCCCGTCATGTCTAAGGCATCCCCTTCGGAAACAATAATATTCGCATCTTTCCCTACTTCTAGACTTCCGGCTCGTTGGTCAATTCCCATGATTTTGGCGGGATTCAGGGTAATCATTGAAAGAGCGTCCTCATAGGGCACCCCATAGGCAGATGCTGTACCAGCCATAAAAGCCAAGTTGCGTTGTTGCCAAAAACCTTCCATGCTTAAGGCAACTAAAAGACCTTCTTTATGCAGGATACTGGCTTGTTTGTACGGTAAATTAACATCGGTATCTTCCCGTGCCGGAAGGCGATGGGGTTGGTTCAGAATGACCGGAATTTGATATTGCTTTAGAAGCTCTATCACTTGCTGTGCGTCATTCCCGCCTACAAGTACAGGATCTAGACCCAAGTCGATAAGGGTCAAGAGAGATTCTTGAATGTCCTTGGCTTTGTCGGCATGGATATAAATTTTCTTCTCTTTTTTGAAGGCTCCCTCAAAAGCTTCGAGTCTGGCGTTGACTGTTTTTTGGTCATCGTCCAACTCTGCGTATTTCTTTGATTCTTCTAAGAAATTGACCAATTTTTGTTTTTGCGCTTTATTTTCCTTTTTAGCCTTGTTCAATTCTTCTTTAGTCGGTGTTCTAAAAGGAGATACCCGCAACGTAGGCCAGTGAAGGTGGATACCATCGTCAATTTTGTAAGCGGCATCTTCCCAATTCCAGCCATCTAATCCTACAATGGAGGATTGTCCTGAGATCACTCCTCCCATGGGCGTAATTTGTGCTAATAGCATGCCATTGGAACGCAGGGTTCCAATTACTTTTGAATCGGTATTGTAAGCAATGATACTTCGGACATGGGCATTGTTTTGGCCAACTTCTCTGAAGTCAACCGTAGCTTTTACCGCTCCGTATTCTACCAATCCTAAGTTTGTATTGGGGACGATGAAGCCAGGATAGATTTGCTTTCCTGAAACATCGATTATTTTATCGGCATCGGGTGCGCCACTTTGTGTGCCGACATAGGAGATTTTACCCTCTTTAAAATGAATACTTGCATTTTCGATGGTTTCTCCATTTCCCGTGTGCAAGGTCGCACCATCCAATCGAATGGATTCCGATTGCGCTGGGGCAGGATAAACAGTCGGCTGTGCTTTTACCGTAGGTATGTATAAACATAGGCAAACGGTAAACAAGGCAGTATGGATCAACTTTTTCATGATTGTTTTTTTAAAATTCTTCATTTGTGCAGGACTCATGCAAGGTTAATTAATGCGATTCTTTTTTGGATTTTGCCTCGATCATCTTATCAATTAATCGCTTTCGTTCTTTGGCGATTTCTTGTTGTTTCTCTTCATTCTCCGCTACGTCCCAATATTTAATTCCTTCGACATACGTCTGCTCTGCAATGGCGTAGATGGATAGCGGATCATCACTCCACAAGACAAGATCAGCATCTTTCCCTACTTTGAGACTTCCTACTTTATCGTCTATTCCCAATATTTTTGCGGGATTTAAAGTGACCATTTTAAAGGCGTTCTCAGGAGAGGTGCCTCCGTACTTTACGATTTTACCGGCTTCTTGATTCAATCGGCGTGCCATTTCTTCATCGTCGGAATTAATGGCAACAGTTACGCCTTGTTCGTCTAGGATGTGCGCGTTGTATGGAGTGGCCTCAGCCACTTCGTATTTGTAGGCCCACCAGTCGGAAAACGTACCCACTGTGATTCCTCTTTCGGCTATTTTATCTGCCAATTTATAGGTTTCTAAACCATGAGTAAAGGTATTGATTTTAAAATTCATTTTTTCAGCTACTTCCATCAGCATGTTAATTTCGGATTGCACATAGGAGTGGGAAGTAATGTCTCGTTCGCCATCGATAATTTCAACCAGAGCATCCAATTCCAGATCTTTGCGAACCGGTTTGTTTTGTGCTTTTGCCTTTTTGTACTCATAGGCTCGGGTAAAGGCATCGGTGAAGACCTGTTCTACTCCCATACGGGTTTGTGGGAAACGATTTCCTCCTGTGCTTCGGTTGCTTTGTTTGACATTTTCCCCCAAGGCAAATTTGATGGATTTATGCCCCTTATAAACATAGCCATCCTGGGTGCTTCCCCAACGCATTTTAATCAGCTGAGACTGTCCGCCAATCGGATTGGCTGAGCCGTGTAGCAGTTGAGAGGTGGTCACCCCTCCGGCTAATTGCCGGTAGATGTTGATGTCTTCGGTATTGATGGCGTCCAGCATTCGCACTTCTGCAGAGACTTCCTGTGCACTTTCATTCCAGGCCTCTAGTGCCAAGTGTGAATGCTCGTCTATAATCCCCGGGGTTAAATGTTTTCCCGTCCCATCAACAGTTATGGCTCCTTGAGGTGCCTTTAGGTTTTTGCCAATGGCCTTTATTTTCCCGTTTTCGATAAGGAGATCGGTATTTTCAAGAATACCTTCTTCTTCGTTGGTCCACGCCGTTACATTTTTAAAAAGTACGGTTTGTGTTTTTAAGTCTTTTGCATGACCATATCCTACAAAAGGATAAAGGACTTCTCCAAGATCGGTGGGTGCCGGGCTGGATTTTGTCTTGGAAGAAGGAGAGTAAGGTCGGTTAAGGGAAGCTTCCCAGCTGGAGGTGCTGCCGTCCTTATGGTATCTTTTTCCTTTGAGTGTAATGGGGTCTTTGGCTGCGATATAGCCTTCAATTGAACCTGAAAGACCGGTTGAGTTTACCCAGAATAATTCTCCGTCTTGCTTGAAACTGGCTTTTTCTCCATTGAGTGTCGCCTCGTATTTTCCAAGTTTACCTTCGATCTTTAAAGCGTTTTTATCCGAGGTTGTATAGGTTCCTCTTAGGTCTAGGTCAAGGCTTTGAAGAATGTTTTGATGGCCTATCCAACGAAGTTTTGCATTCC
>JAJYSO010000175.1 GCA_021793535.1 Bacteroidota bacterium
TTATAATCCTCCCTCCAAATATCGAACTTTTCTTGGGCATCTTCCAAGGAAAAAAACCAATTAGCATTTAAACATTCATCTCGGAAAGAACCATTGAAACTCTCAATAAATGGATTATCCGTGGGTGTTCCCGGCCTTGAGAAGTCCAATTGCACCTTGTTTTCATAAGCCCATTTATCCAAAACCTTACTAATAAACTCACTTCCATTATCTACCTTAATGCGCTCGGGAAGTTTATTATAATGAGCGGTGACACTTTGCATAACCCCAACAACATCGCTGCCTTTTAATCATTTTCCTGCCCGTATGGCCAAGACTATAATTATCCACTACAGTTAAGGCCCTAAGCAGTATTGTTCATAATTAAATAACGATTTTGAACCCTAAAAATAAAATTCAATTTAACTTTGTTTCATGTTACTAGCAAAATACAGTGATTTTGTTTTAGAATGCGGAACGGATGAAGCCGGAAGAGGCTGCTTGGCGGGCCCGGTTACCGCGGCTGCCGTGATCCTCAAGACAGACTTTGCTAGCGAGCTCTTGAACGATTCCAAGCAAGTTTCTGAAAAAAACAGAGACCGGTTGCGCAAAAAAATTGAAGAAGAAGCACTCGCCTACAAAGTCACCCATATCATGATGGACAAAATTGATGAGCTGAACATTCTACACGCTTCCATTTTTGCGATGCATCAGGCCATAAAAGGATTAACAACACAACCCGAGTTCATTGCTGTGGACGGCAACAAATTCAAGCCTTACTTCCTTCATACTCCCACAAATGCGGAAATCCCACATCAAACCATTGTCAAAGGAGATGCCAAGTACTTACATATTGCTGCAGCCTCCATTTTGGCAAAGACTCATAGGGATGAGTTCATGCGAAAAATTCACGAGGAATACCCACAATACAATTGGAAGAAAAACAAGGGGTATCCCACCAAAGAGCATCGCCAGGCCCTTCAAAAATATGGGGCAACCAGATACCACCGCAAAAGCTTCAAGCTTTTACCCGATCAGCTCTCTTTCAAATTCGAATAAAGAGGAAACTTGCTCTGCCCCCATTCACCCTGCTTTTGACAAACCGAGTTCTTGAGATCGGATCTGTTGTTTCCAGCCGTAGTATCCGACAATTGAGAGCGCCAGAAAAACGATGTACTGTAAAGAAGTAATCCCCAGCCCCTTTATCAAGAACAGGACAATGGCCACTACATCGCCAATAATCCAAAAATACCAGCTTTCTAATTTACGCCGAGCCATCAGCCACATCCCAATTAAAAATGTTGCGGTCAATCCCGCATCAATGAAGTCGATGTGGGTATAGTAAAATCCTACTTCATTCATAAAGGAAAGGTCAAAATTATGCTGTATAACCGGCCGGTAATAATAAATGCCCAACACCAACAAAACACTGAATACAAAGAGCACGGCGCCAATCCCCATTTCCTTTTTGGTCATGCGCATAACATCGACATGAGTCTCATCATCAGTCGTGGCCTTCCCCCATAAGATCCAACCGTAAATACTCATGGAAGTATAGTATACATTAATCAGCATGTCGCCATACAAACTAAAGACAAAGAGCAAATAAATGTAAATCCCCGTAGAAACAATCCCGGTAGGATACACCCATATGTTTCGCTGCGTCGAAAAGTAAGTAGAGGCAACTCCCAAAAGGGCCGCCAAGGTTTCCAATAAAATTTGCCCGGTATCATATGTTCGATAAGGTTCTAAGAGAAAAGAAGTAACAGTATCCAAAGTATTCCATTTAACAAAGGCACTAAGCTACTCAATTTCCTTTAAAATTTAGGCCCATCCCAATGCTGTTGCTTCATAAAATTATTCCTAGAAATAATTTACCTTCGTCCCCTATCCACGGTGAGCTTCCCCAGCTAAATACAAATCAACATCCATTTTATAAGGCATTGCTTTTTGGGTTAAATTGGGATTGCGTTATCTTCGCAGTTCTTAATTTCATTACCTTGACAACAACAATCGAAGCTCCCAAAGCAAAAAGAATTCCTAAGGCTCTAAGCCTACATGGAGATACCCGAACCGACTACTATTACTGGATGAATCAGCGGGAGGATCCGGAAGTAAAAAATTTCTTAGCCGCTGAAAATGCCTATTACAGGCAATTAACTGCACATACTCGGCCTCTTCAAAGTGCCCTGTTCGCAGAAATGAAATCCAGAATTAAGCTGGACGATGAATCCGTTCCTTACCTTCTCAACGGCTACTGGTATTATATACGATATACCACCGGTAGCAGTTATCCACTGTATTGTCGAAAAAAAGAATCTTTACAAGCTGCAGAAGAATTACTATTTAATGGAGACCAAATGGCCAAAGGCCATGACTTCTTTTCTCTTGGAGGAATTAACATCAGCCCTCATAACGATCTTGCCACCTTTGGAGTCGACACCCTCTCCAGAAGAAATTATACCCTTCAAGTCAAAAATTTAAAAACCGGTGAGGTATATCCCGATAAAATTGAAAACACAACAGGTCGGGCGGCATGGGCAAATGACAATCAAACCTTTTTTTACACCAAAAAGAACGTACAAACCTTAAGGGCATATCAAATTTACAAACATACCCTGGGAGAAGATCCAAAAGAAGATCAATTAATTTATGAAGAGCAGGACGAAAAATTCAGCTGCACGGTGTACCGCTCCAAATCCCGTCAATTCCTGATCCTCTCCAGCGGCAGTACCTCCAGTGATGAATATCGAATTTTAAATGCGGATCACCCGGATCAAGATTTTGTTCTGTTTCAAAAAAGAGTTCCCAAATTGGAGTATAGCATTGCCCATTATGGAGATTTCTTTTACATCTTGACCAATAAGGATAAAGCCGACAATTTTAAATTGATGAAGACCCCCTTGGCACAGACCACCTTAGAGCATTGGGAGGAAGTCATTCCTCACCGCAAGGACGTCTTACTGGAAGATGTGGACATCTTCAAAGATTTTTTGGTGCTGACCGAGCGCGTTACTGGGTTGAGCAAAATCCGAGTCCTAAACTGGGAGGGCAACAAAGACTATTACATCCCTTTTGAAAGCCAAACCTATACGGCTGCAACCGGACACAACCCAGAGTTTGACACCCCTGTCTTACGCTACGTTTTTAACGAAATGACCTCCCCTTCCCAGGTGATTGACTACAACATGGAAACTCATCAGGCACAAGTGGTCAAGGAGCAAGAGGTCATGGATCCCCAGTTCGACAAAACGAATTATTATGCAAAACGCGTGTGGGCAAAAGCACAAGATGGAACGCGTATTCCCATTTCCTTGGTGTATAGAAAAGGGATCAAAATGGACGGGAGCAATCCCTTACTTTTATACGGTTATGGCAGTTATGGAATCACGGTGGATCCTTCTTTTTCCACTACCCGTTTAAGCTTACTGGATCGCGGGTTTATTTATGCCATTGCCCATGTTCGAGGGGGAGAATACTTAGGGCGAAAATGGTACGAAAAAGGCAAGTTATTGCACAAGATGAATACCTTTACGGACTTTATTTCCTGTAGTCAATACCTTATTCAGCAGCGGTATACCTCTTCAGACCATCTCTATGCCATGGGCGGTTCCGCAGGCGGGATGCTAATGGGGGGCATTGTCAACATGGCTCCTCAACTCTACCATGGCGTCATTGCAGAAGTTCCTTTTGTGGATGTGCTCACCACAATGCTGGATGATTCTATTCCTTTAACGGTTGGGGAGTATGAAGAGTGGGGAAATCCAAACAAAAAAGAAGAGTACACGACCATAAAAGCGTATTCTCCCTATGACAATGTCAAAAAACAGGCCTATCCTCATCTTCTGATTACCACCGGTTTTCACGATTCTCAAGTGCAGTATTGGGAGCCTGCAAAATGGGTAGCCAAGTTACGAGAGGTAAAAACAGACACCAACAAGCTCTTGTTCCACATCAATATGGAAGCCGGACACGGAGGGGCCTCCGGTCGTTTCGAAGCCTTAAAGGAAATCGCCGAAGACTATGCTTTTTTACTGGATTTAGAAGGGATCACCAGTTAATGCGCTCCAAGATAAGCGCTAATAGCATTGGCAAATACAAAACGCTAAAGTAGAATCGAAGATTTTGCTTATTTTTACCCTTTCAAAACATATACATAAGTTGAGCATGGATTTAATGGGAATGATGGGTAAACTTCAAGAAGCCCAAGCTAAAGTCGAAGAAGCGAGAAAACGAATGGACACGGTCATGCTTCAGGAAAAGTCAAGGGATGATCTTCTTACCGTAAAGATTACGGCCAATCGGGAACTGAAAAGTATTGAAATCGATCAAAGCCTATTGGAAGATAAAGAGCAGTTGGAAGACTACCTGATTGTCACCCTCAACAAGGCTATACAAAATGCTTCTCGCGTTCACGAAGAAGAGTTGGCCAAAGTAGCCAAAGAAGGCCTGCCTCCTATTCCTGGTCTGGGGCTATAGCTTTTTGGTTGCCCAGCTCTATTTCTTGTACCGTAATAATAGCATCGTTTAAGGTAAATGGACGAGGGATCATCTCCTTCGCTCTCGGGGATACCTCCAGCCAAGGATTATCCAATAGATCATAACTCGCGCCATAGAGTTGCAGGGTTGAAAATTGCTCGAGGGGCAGCTTAAATTCAATTCGCAAGGTGTCTCGGTTGACTGGATAATAGGTTAACAAATGCTGTTTGTCCTCTTGAGAAAAGGTATACATTGCCGAAGGCTTGTCCGAATGGCGTGCAGCAATGCCATTAACGGTCAGTTCCTTAAAGGTGGCTTGTTTGTCCAAAGAAAACAAAATAAGACGGTTCAGCTCTCGGTGAGGAACGATTTTGAGTTGGTAGGCCGTATACCCCGCTTCAGATACTTCCTGCTTCACCTTCACTCCTGCTCCCGGAATATCCTTAGCCTCCGTCTCTTGCTCATCTTC
>JAJYSO010000176.1 GCA_021793535.1 Bacteroidota bacterium
ACCCTTTTGATCGAAGTCGATCATGGCTGAAGATGCCCGTACATCATTGGCATCAAATTCTGCATCTTGAATCAAATCGTCATAAACCACCAAATCTCCAAAAGAGTCTCCTCTATATATGTTACTCATCCCGTCGGTTTTATCCGTGCTGTTGTTGGCCAGTTCAAAAATAGAGGCCGGAGGCGGTGTTTGTTGCTCCCAATACTGCACAAAGTCCGCTTCGGGGGTTATGGGAAAAGCTCCGATAATTGCATCGGCATGCTCCAAAACTTTAGCATAATCTTTAAAGTATATCCCTGCTCTGGACTCCAAGGCATAAGCTGCATACAAGGTGAGGTTCGTCTTCTGCGAAGCACGCGTCGAAGCAGCGCCCTGTTCAAAATGCGCGATGCTTTGCTGAATATCGGTATAGATATCCGTTAAGTTTTCTTGTACCGTGCCCCTCGGAATTTGAATGTCATCAGCTTTGTAGTTTTTGATGTAGGAAATTCCCAAGTTTTCTCCCGCATCGATGTATTGTTGCCCAAAAAGACGCAACAAATCAAAATGCGTCAAGGCTCTAATCAAATAGGCTTCTCCCAAAATATGCTGTATATCAGCCTCTTTTCCTTCTAAATTATCCAAGTCGGCATGAATGATAATATTGGCGTAGGCTACCGTTCCGTATATGGCCTCAAAAGTGTTGGCCACTCGTGCATTGGTACTCAGGGTACTCATTCTGGATTGCGTGACAAATCGTCCCGAGCTTCCATTTGAATAGACGTTGTCGGCACGCACTTCACCGTATACTTGCATGTTACGGCCCCAATAATGTCTTATTTTCATATCGTGATAGGCTCCGTTCACATAATCGACCAAGACCTCTCCATCGGAAATTCCCACCTCCGCTTTATCGGCCAAGTCTGGGTCCAGCGAACAGCTTGTTGTTACCCCTAAAACGACTAATAGCGCAATCATAAATATCTTTTTCATCTTCTTAGAATTTTAGGTTAACATTAAGGGTAATGGTCTTCACCGGCGGGCTCACCATATTGATAATCCCGTCTCTAGCGGGTTCAGGATCCAAGTCCAGGGTATCGTCTTTCAGCCATGTCCATAGGTTTGTTCCCCGAACAGCCAGTGTCAAGGCCTCCAATCCCATCTTTTGAACAAAATCTTTATCAACCGTATATCCAACCGCCACGGAACGCAACCTTACAAACTCTCCATCGTGTAAAAAGCGGGTGGAGTGCTCCTTGTAGTTTGCGACACGGCCATCGGTAAAGTCAAATCGCGGTGCAGTCGCTTGGTCTCCGGGCTCTTGCCATGCCCCTTCATAATTGGAAAGGTTAGTGTTAAAGGTCCCCAAAGCAAAACTCCCCATATCTTCCAAATACCGTCTATAGGTATAGCCTTCATAGAATTTATTCCCTCCTGAAAAAAACAGTTCTGCACTCAAGGAAAATTGTTTTACATTCACTGAAGTGTTAAACGATCCGGTATATTTGGGAATAAAACCCGATCCTTGAAATCTGCGCTTGGCCTTGCTGTAATCCGAGGTGGTCTCGTCTCCTTGCGTCTTATCCACATACCAAAGCGGCAAGCCGTTATCGGGATCCACGCCAGCCCAGTCTCTCAAGTACCACTCTTTGAGCTCGTGGCCTTTTGCAATGGCATATTCATCCGCTATGGTTTCGGATTCTTCCGGAATATCGGTGAGTTTGTTTTTAACTGTTCCCACATTGAATCCAAAATTCCATTTCACATCTTCGGTTTTTACAATCTCCACTCCTAACTCCACTTCGATCCCCGTATTGAGCATGGAGCCCACATTTTGAAGAACGGATCCTCTTAAGTACGTAGCACTTGGAGGAAGCGGAACATTAAAAAGCATATCTGCTGTTTGGTTGTGGTAATAGGAGAATCCTCCGGAGAGTCTTCTTTTAAACAGTTCGAACTGAAGGCCTACGTCTGCACGTTTACTTTTTTCCCAAGTAATGTTCGATCCGTAATTGGACAAGGTACGCGCGGGCTGCTCATTGTACTTATCAATATTGACCAGTTCTTGAAAGCTGTTCATGCGAATGCCCGCGTTCCCAGTTTCTCCATATCCGGCTCGGATGCGCATATCATCCACAAAATCCACATCCTTTAAAAAATCTTCTTCCTGCACGTTCCACCCCAAGCCTATGGAGTAGAAACTACCGTAGTGTTTGGTAAAGCGAGAATCTCCCTGATACGAATACGAGGCATTGATCAAGTACTTGTAATCAAAATTATAGTTCACCATCCCTACCCAGCGCATGTTCATCCGGTTGCTGAAATTGCTGTTGGCCGTTTGACTTTTGGTGGAAGCGCTCAGGTTTTTTAAGTTTTCATCGCTGGGAAAGTTCTCTCCTGATCCTCTGAGCCCGGAAAATTCAAACCTCGAATATTCTTGAAGTGCCGTGACATTAAAATGGTGTTGATCGGAAAGTGTAAAATTATAATCCAAGGAGTTTTGAGAGGTATACGAGAAAAACTCCCTTCTCGATTCAAATGCCCTTCCATGAGGGTCTACCCCCGGACCGTGTACCGGAGACAAATACCGTTTATAGGAATTCCGCATAAAATCTGCACCCAATACCGTTTTAAAAGTCAAGTCTTTTACAATCTCATAGTCAAAACTCCCGTTAAACATTCCCCGCAGTGCTGCAGAACGCAACATGTTGTGTTCTTGGGTGTATATCGGGTTAACCAATTGGGTATTAAAGTCGTCAAAATTAATGGAGCCGTCCTCTTTATAAGGAATCTTCCAAGGGTTTAAAAAATAAGAAGACAAAATCGGGTTGTCAAATTGTGACCCGTATTCCATAATCCCGTTTTGCACAGCATTGGATACTCTTGTCGACAAGTTAAGATTCATCTTATCGTTGAGTTGGGTATCGTATTTTAAACTGCCGTTCATCCGCTCAAAGGAACTTCCAATAATGGTTCCTTCGGTTTTGTTATATCCTATACTGGTGTACATATTGGATCCTCCCGAGCCTTTTACCATTGAAAAATTCACTTGATGACTGATGGCATCCTTGTGCCGTACCAGCTCTTTCCAGTTGGCATTTGGGCGCCCGCGGTCCAACCACTGTTGATAATCCGATCTCCCCAATTCGTTAATCACAAAATCTTCCGCTTGATCTTTGGAATCAAACAAACCCAAACCAGTAGGGCTTGCTCCATAGGAATTCCAGGCGCCCTGAAGGATTGCATCGGCGCGCTGCTCGGCATTCAAAACTTTAAATCCTGCCATGGCCGGGTTAATGATCCCCAGACTATAGCTCAAACTATAGCTTGTTTTTTCTCGATTCTTACCGGACTTGGTGGTGATTAAAATAACCCCATTTGCCCCATCGGCACCATACGGGGCAACGGCAGAAGCATCTTTAAGAATGGACATGCTTTCAATATCAGCCGGATCGATTAAAGCCAAAGGGCTCATCGAGGTGCTTTCTCCCGGGTCGTTGGACATGTCCTCGGAATTCACCGGCACCCCATCGATTACGTACAGCGGTTGGGTATCGGCATTCAAAGAAGATACCCCGCGAATCCGAATGGTCGGCATAGAGCCCGGAACGCCTGAATTGGAGTTAATGCTCACTCCGGCAATCTTTCCTTTGAGCCCTTCCATCGCATCAGCATAGGGGGTTTTTTCCACGTCATCCCCAGAAACGGTGCTGACACTTGCCGTAGATTCATTTTTTGTCATTTTTCTACCGAATGCCGTAATGACCACATCCTCTAGACTTTCAAAATCCTCCTCCATGGTGATGTTGATCAAATCGTCATCTTTCACCACGCGTTTGACATCGGTAAACCCGACATAAGAGAATACTAAAGTTTGCCCTTTCTCTACTGAAATCGTATAATTTCCGTCAAAATCGGTCTGTGCTCCATTTCCAGTTTGCTGAACTACAATATTCGCTCCGGGAAGCGGCATACCATTGGTATCTGTTACCGTCCCCCCAATCGTCTTGGTTTGTGCCATAAGCGAATGCCCAAAAAGGACAAGACTTATACACATAAGTGCCTTTAGTTTTATTTTCATTTACAGTGGATTTTGATTAACCTAGATTTTATGCTATAAAATATCATCACCTGTCGCCAAGTTGTGTGGATGAAAAAAGATGTGTTTATCTTTTAATTTTATTATGGAAGTCCCAAATATTAGATTTATTTAAAGAAAATGCAAAATAATCTTAATTTATTTTTAACGTGATTTGATTTGGAAAAAATATGGATGAAGGTGATAATATCTACACAACATGTAATTTAAATAATCACCCCCTATTTTATTCAAAAACGAAACCTTAATTTTTAAGAAGGCCTTCTGAAAAAAAATCCCGAATATTTTTCAATACTTCAGTAGCTCCTGAATCTTAGCAGCCACTTTTTCTGTGGAAGGAATCATCGCCTTTTCCAAGACGGCATTCAAGGGAATGGCCGGTAAATTTTCACTGCCCAAGGTCACCACAGGAGCATCCAAATCTTCAAAGCAGGCTTCCTGTATTCGCCCCGAAAGTGCACGCGCAAAAGACGTATCGGATGGCTCTTCGGTCACGACCAAACACTTTCCGCATTTGCGTACAGAACGCAGAATGGTTTCCATATCCACAGGAACTAAGCTCCGCAAATCAACCACCTCCACTTGCGTTTGTAATCCGAGCTTTTCTGTAGCGTTCAGCGCCCAGTGCACACCCATCCCATAGGTGATGATCGATAAAGTCTCTTGCTTTTCCTGTTTCCAAATCTCTTGACAAACAGCAGCCTTGCCTATAGGGATTTTATAGTCCTTACTCGGCTCCAGCTGCGTAGCGCGTTTGGTACCCGGTACTTTACTCCAATACAGGCCTTTGTGTTCGAATACCACCACGGGATTGGGGTCATAAA
>JAJYSO010000177.1 GCA_021793535.1 Bacteroidota bacterium
CCATTAATCTTTTTAAGGTATTGGCCTTTACATACAAATGCCGCACCGGCCTCTTTTGCGGCAGCGTCCCGATCGGCAGTTACCAAAGCAAGAACCTTAACATCTTTTCCTGTACCGTGAGGCAAGGTTACAACCCCTCTTACCATTTGATTGGCCTTACGAGGGTCAACATTCAATCGAACAGCAACATCTACTGAAGGATCGAAATTAACATTTGAGATCTCTTTAACTATCTGAGAGGCTTCCGCAACCGTATAGGCTTTAGAAGCATCGTATTTTCCTTTAAGCTCTTTTTGCTTTTTAGTCAATTTTGCCATTTCTAAATCCTTATAATATTAAAACGGAGCTTGTCCTTTCACTGAGATCCCCATGGATCGAGCAGTCCCGGCCACCAACTTCATAGCAGATTCCACCGTAAATGCATTCAAATCCTGCATCTTATCTTCAGCAATTGCCTTGACTTGGTCCCAAGTTACACTTCCTATTTTCTTTATATTTGGTTCTCCCGAACCCTTTTTTACTTTTGCTGCTTGCATAAGTTGAACGGCAGCCGGAGGAGTCTTAATGATAAAACTAAAAGACTTATCCTTAAAAACCGTAATTTCAACAGGTAGTAACTGTCCCGCCTTATCCTGAGTTCTGCCATTGAATTGTTTACAAAACTCCATGATGTTAACCCCTGCTGCACCCAAAGCGGGTCCCACCGGTGGTGAAGGGTTGGCAGCACCACCTCGCACCTGCACCTTAATTACTTTGCTTATTTCTTTTGCCATTTGTTTTAATTTTAATGTGAATCACCGATTATTGGAAGCATTTCGACAATTCTATTAAAGCGTAACATTTATTAAACTTTTTCAACCTGCATATAGCTAAGCTCCAAAGGCGTCTTCCGCCCAAAAATCTTAACCATAACTTCAAGCTTTCTCTTTTCCTCATTAATGTTTTCAATGGTTCCGTTAAATCCATTAAAAGGTCCATCAATAACCTTAATAGTCTCTCCCACCACGTAGGGAATGTTGACTTGGCTCTCCTGAACAGATAGTTCGTCTACCTTTCCTAACATTCGATTCACTTCAGATTCCCGCATCGGAATAGGGTCCCCGCCTTTGGTTTCACCCAAAAAGCCAATCACCCCGTTCACGCCTTTAATCACGTGCGGAACCTCTCCCTTCAAATCAGCCAAGATCATGATATAACCAGGAAAATATACGCGTTCCTTGTTAATTTTTTTTCCTTGCCGAACCTGTATAACTTTCTCTGTGGGAACTAAAACCTGCGCTACAAATTCTTCTAATCCCTGGTAAGCGATCTCTTTCTCGATATAATCCTTTACTTTATTCTCCTTTCCACTTACTGCACGGACCACGTACCAACTCATATTTTCATTTTTCTCCTCTGCCATACCAACTCTTATGATTTAACCCATTTAAAGTACTGTTCAATCAAAGAGCTAAAAACCGTGTCTACCCCCCATATTGCCAAAGCAAAAATGATTGAAAATACCAAAACCAAAACCGTTAGCTTTTGCGCCTCGGCATAAGTGGGCCAAGTCACGTGATTTTTTAACTCGTCAATAGATTCGACAACATATTCTTTAATGCCAGCCATAAAACTTTACTTCAAATTTTGCACGGGTTGAGAGGCTCGAACTCCCGACACCTGGTTTTGGAGACCAGTGCTCTACCAACTGAGCTAAACCCGTATTCCAATAATTTCAAAGTTCCTTCGAAAATAAACCCAGCTCCACTCTATCGACCACTTCCTAATTTTCAAAAGAACCAACCCCTAAATAAAAATCAAGGTATCCACTATTAGAAATAATAAGCAGATACCTTTGATACTTTATTCATAAAATCATTAAATGATCTCTGTTACCTGACCTGCTCCTACAGTTCTACCACCTTCTCGGATAGCAAAGCGCAACCCTTTACTCAAGGCGACAGGAGAAAGCAACTCTACAGTAATAGTCAAGTTATCTCCAGGCATTACCATTTCAACTCCTTCAGGAAGACTGATGGTTCCTGTTACGTCAGTAGTTCGAATATAGAACTGAGGACGGTAGTTATTGTGGAACGGAGTATGACGACCTCCTTCTTCTTTTTTCAAGATATATACCTCGGCTTTGAACTTGTCATGAGGAGTAACAGACCCTGGTTTGCAAACAACCATTCCTCGAGAAATTTGTTTTTTCTCAATTCCACGAAGCAAGATACCAACGTTGTCTCCAGCTTCACCTCTGTCCAAAATCTTACGGAACATTTCCACACCGGTAACGGTGGATTTCAAATCAGCTCCCATTCCTAGAATTTGAACTTCATCTCCAGTGTTTGCTACACCTGTTTCAATACGTCCAGTAGCAACCGTACCTCGACCCGTAATAGAGAACACATCTTCAACCGGCATCAAGAAAGGCTTATCAACATCACGCTCTGGAAGAGGGATGTACTCATCCACAGCATCCATCAAGTCCTTAATTGCTTGAACATACTTAGCGTCACCATTAAGAGCTCCTAGTGCAGAACCTGTAATCACGGGAGCATCATCTCCATCATAGTCATAGAAAGACAACAACTCACGAACTTCCATCTCTACCAATTCCAACAACTCTTCATCATCAACAAGGTCTACTTTATTTAAGAAGGCAACAATTTTAGGAATACCGACCTGACGACCCAATAGCAAGTGCTCACGCGTTTGAGGCATTGGACCATCAGTAGCAGCAACAACCAAGATTGCTCCGTCCATTTGAGCAGCACCAGTCACCATGTTTTTAACATAGTCGGCGTGACCCGGACAGTCTACGTGTGCATAGTGACGATTAGCAGTTGAATATTCAACGTGAGAAGAGTTAATAGTGATACCACGCTCTTTTTCTTCCGGTGCGTTATCGATTTGATCATAGGCACTAGCCTCCGCAAAACCTTCATCTGCCATCACTTTAGTAATTGCAGCGGTTAAGGTTGTTTTTCCGTGGTCAACATGTCCGAGAGTACCAATATTTAGGTGCGGTTTCGAACGATCATAATGTTCCTTTGCCATAATTTCTAGTTATTTAATCTTAGTTATATATTAGTGTTTAACTTTTATAATGCAACGAACAACCGGACAAATCCCGTTGTTCATTTTTTAAAGCCGCAACATAATAAGTAGAGCCAACGACGAGATTTGAACTCGTGACCTCTTCCTTACCAAGGAAGCGCTCTACCCCTGAGCTACGTCGGCTTTTGTCTTATCGACAGGCCGGTTGCCCAAGCCTTAACGAAACCCTTTATTTGATTTCTTAAGAGCGGAAGACCGGGTTCGAACCGGCGACATTCAGCTTGGAAGGCTGACGCTCTACCAACTGAGCTACTTCCGCATTAATTTTAGTTTGCAAATTTACAATTTATTTCCATTAAATGCAAACAATTATTTTTGGTGTGGGAGGAGCAGGATTCGAACCTGCGAAGTTAAAAAACAACAGATTTACAGTCTGTCCTCGTTGGCCGCTTGAGTATCCTCCCTTCTTATTTAAAAAACACTATTTCAAAGTACCGTTTCTGAGCCGATAGAGGGACTCGAACCCACGACCTGCTGATTACAAATCAGCTGCTCTAGCCAACTGAGCTATATCGGCAAAGGTATTTCAACGTTTCCACGTTTTTTACGGGATGCAAATATATATTTGTTTATCATATATGCAAAATTTTTTATTGATATTTTTTTCTTTTTTAATTCTTCTTTCGGAGATCCGATTTTCGCAACATTTTTCTTTTGTTATTATTTCTGCTCTCCCTCCGCTCTACTTCTTGGGTGCGCATTTTTATATACTCTCTTTAGAGCATCAATATCATTATGCGTATACACTTGGGTAGAGGCCAAACTCTCATGTCCCAGTAATGATTTTATGGAATTGATATCCGCACCCTCGTTCAAGAGATGTGTCGCAAAAGTGTGCCGCAATACATGAGGACTGATTTTATGCTTACTCGACAACAACGAAAAATACTGATGAACCACGCGGTAAACCAAGGTAGGGTATAATTTCTTTCCCCGTTTGGTCAAAAACAAATACTCACCATCATCTGCTGTGAGACAGGTTAAGGTTTTTCGCTTTTCCAAATACAAATCCAGCGTCCTAAAAACAGTGGAAAGCAAAGGGATTACTCTTTGCTTATTCCCCTTCCCAGTAACCTTCAGCGTTTTTGAGGAACGGGAGAAATCACTTATTTTAAGGGCTATCAATTCCGAACGACGAATCCCAGTGGCGTATAACAACTCTACCAATAAACGATCCCGAATCCCTTCGAAAGTATCGGGAGTATCTAAAGCATAAAACCCCTGCATCTCTTTTTGTGAAAAAGGAATCAACACCTTCTTCGACACTTTGAGCGATTTGTACTTTACCAGTGGAGATGTTTTGATTTGCCCGGTTTGCAGCAAAAAATTATAATACGCTTGTAAGGCGGATATCTTCCGATTGATCGTCCGATTGGTCAGCCCATTTTCCGCCATTTGTACAATCCACAATCGAATGCGGCTGTACTCGACAAACCGAAGGTCTGTATCAGAAAAGTTTTGAGCACAAAAATCACAAAATTTTTTAAGGTCACTCAAATAAGCATTTACCGTATGAACGGTATAATTTTTTTCAATAGCCAAAAAATCTTCAAACGCTGAAAACGGCATCTTCTTAAATTAAGTACAGGAGATTCAAAATTACCAATTTCAATTCATTTCACTCTATGCTTCTCCCTTTTAGTTTTTCTCTATTTTGAATCAACACAACATCTAAAAACCCCTTCTCCTCCATCAAAAAGACCTCTAAAACATTCTAGATAATTTATCTTTTATATAATCCATAATATTG
>JAJYSO010000178.1 GCA_021793535.1 Bacteroidota bacterium
TAAATGGAACCTGTACGATGAAACATTCACGTCCCGCCAATACCCCCAATGATGACCAAAAATCAAAAAAACAACGAAAAGCCGAAGCCCTCGCAAAATAAATCCCTTAAAAAGTATGCCGCATTATCCGGTATAGGCCTCCAAATGGGTGCCCAGATTTTCATCTGTGCCTGGGCAGGTAAAAAACTGGACCATCACTTTGAAACGGAAAAAGGATGGTTTACCATGGGTCTGGTCCTCTTTGGAGTGGCCGCCTCACTGTTTATCGTCATCAAACAACTCAACAAGATCAACAAAAAGTTTGACAACTAATGCCAAAACTATTCCTGCGAACCGGCCTGCTCCTTTGCCTTGCACTACCGGTATATTTTCTCCATCTATACCTTATCCTTCCGCATTTCGACGATCTGAACCCGGCCTTTATCAGCTTCAATTACAAATTCAACCTCGGACTCAGCCTTTTATTCATCAGCGTCTTTTACCTCCTCTTTAAAACAAATTCCAGTGTTTTAGGGTTCACTTTTCTCACCTTAAGCGGATTTAAGTTAATACTGTACTTGTTTCTGGTGAACAAATTAGGGTTCCAACTCAACCGCGGACTGTTTTTGCATTTTTTTCTGCCTTATTTATGGGGAGTGGGAACTGAGCTCTTTTTCGTTTACCGTCTTCTCAACCCTGTAAACAAATGATCATCAATATCTTACAGTACAAATAAAGAGCGTTTCAAATTCGTGTATATATAGAGTTATTTATCTATATTTGCACCCAATTTTGAGGATAAAAACTCGGTTCAAAAATGCGACAAAAACACATCCTTTCCATCTTAATGGCCGGTCTCTTTACGTTAATGACAGCCATTTCCTTTGGACAAGAACACGCCAGCGGTGCAGTAAACACAAAAGAAGGTGTAGACGAAATGATTGACCATCACCTTGACGACTCCCATTATTTCGATTTTTTTGCAGATGGAGAAGAAGGAAAACACTACGGTTTTGCGCTCCCCATTATATTGATCGACAATGGCTTGCACGTCTTTTCTGCCGCAGAATTTGATCACGGCAATCAAGTTGTGGAAAGAGCAGGGCAACATTATGCACTTTACCAAAGCAAAATATACAAAACCGATGCTGAAGGAACACTTCATTTTGATGAAGACGGATTTCCCACCAACGCTAAACCTTGGGATTTCTCCATCACCAAGAATGTTTTTGTCATCTTTTTAGTGGCGCTACTGATGCTGCTTGTTTTTGGTGGAATGGCCAAAACCTATAAAAAACAGCCTTTGCCTCGTAAATTCGGACGTTTTTTGGAGCCCGTTATTGTCTTTGTCCGAGATGATATTGCCAGAGAGATGATCGGTCCGAAGTACAAGAAGTACATGAGTTTTTTACTGACCGTTTTCTTTTTTATTCTCTTTCTCAATTTATTGGGGATGCTCCCGTTTGGCGTAAATGTCACCGGAAACATTACCATTACTTTTGCACTGGCACTGGTCACTTTCTTTATCGTACAATTCAGCGGTAATAAAGATTATTGGAAACACGTTTTCTGGTTCCCAGATGTGCACCCCATTGTGAAAATTATTTTGATCCCCATTGAAATTTTGGGGTTATTCACGAAGCCGTTTGCACTGATGATCCGACTTTTTGCCAACATGACTGCTGGCCACGTCATCATCATGAGTTTATTGGGGTTGATCGTCATTTTCCAAAATTGGATTGCAGGACCGGCATTCTTCGGATTTTCCCTGTTTATGATGTTGATTGAAATTTTAGTAGCCTTCTTGCAAGCTTATATTTTCACTCTGCTCAGCGCATTGTACATCAGCTCAGCTGTAGAAGAACATCATCCGGGAAGCGAAGAAGAGGAAATTCCTATTGTATAAAATGTATTTAAAGATATATAGATAATTTAAGTTGAAGTTTAATTTTTAAAATCCGTTAGTTATGAGTATCCCAGAAATGGTAGGCGCAGGTTTAATTGTTATTGGAGCGGGGATTGGATTAGGGTTAATTGGTAAAGGTGCGATGGAAGGTATCGCCCGTCAACCAGAAGCCGGAAACAAGATCCAAACCGCGATGATTATTATTGCTGCCCTTCTTGAAGGTATTGCTTTTGCTGCTTTATTTGCAGTGTAAGCAAAAACACAGACCATCTTTTTGTAACGGTTGGTTACAAAAGGATGGTTTATTAAAACGGCATTCCCGGTTCAGCATTTGAACTGCCACACACACTAGTTTCGCTTGTCATAAGAGCGACAAAGTGAATTAAACATCACTAAACAAAGAGTACGTATGAAACTGATTCATGATTTTTCCTTCGGTCTGTTTTTCTTTCAAATCGCATTGATCATTGTGCTAATTTTGATTTTGAAAAAATATGCCTGGGGTCCCATTCTAAAAGCAGTCGAAAGTCGCGAAGAAGGCATTCAAAACGCCTTGGCTTCTGCAGAAAAAGCGCGAGAAGAGATGGCCAATTTGAAATCCGATAATGAAAAACTGATGCAAGAAGCTCGTGAAGAACGAGATAAAATGATCAAAGAGGCTCGTGCGATAAAAGAAAAAATGATTGCGGATGCCACCACAGAGGCAGATGTAAAAGCACAAGCTTTGATTGAAAAAGCAAAAGCAGCCATTCAAGCTGAAAAGCAATCTGCAATGGCCGATATCAAAACTCAGCTATCTGAGTTGTCGATTGAGATTGCAGAAAAAGTAATTAAGAAAGAGCTGTCACAGAAGAACGAGCAAATGCAGTTGGTAGACGAAATGCTCAAAGAGGTCGAATTAAACTAAAGAGATTATGGCAGGGAAACGTGCTGCAAATCGTTATGCAAAGGCGCTATTTGCCTTGACGACCGAAAAAAATAAAACCGGTCAAATCGAAGCCGATATGCGGCTGATCGCACAGACTATAAAAGACAGCAAAGAACTGCAACTTTTATTAAAGAGTCCGGTGATTAAAGAGGGCCTGAAGCTTTCCAGCCTAAAGGCTATTTTTAAAGCGGTAGATCCACAAACCAGTCAATTGTTCAATGTGCTGGTCAACAACAAAAGAATTGAACTCTTGCCTGAGGTGACCCACCAATTTATTGCTTTGGTCGATGCCCAAAACAAGATTTCAAAAGCAGAAGTCACCACCGCCGTTCCTTTGACGCCTGAAATGGAGACCAAAGTAATGGATAAGGTAAAAGCCTTGACTGGCAACACCGCACGACTCACTCAAAAAGTAAATGAAAAACTTATTGGAGGTTTCCTCTTAAGGATAGGAGACCTACAGTACGATGCCAGCATTGCAGGAAAACTGAATCAGTTAAAACAAAAATTTAACCAAAACGCATAAACAAGAGTAAATAGTAACTTTTGAAGGTGAAAACCGGAAAATAATTAAAAAGTTATGGCAGAGATAAAACCCGCTGAAGTATCAGCAATTTTAAAACAACAACTTTCAAACTTGGATGACCAAGCATCACTTAATGAAGTCGGTACAGTACTGACCATAGGTGACGGTATTGCCAACGTATACGGGCTTTCCAACGCTCAATATGGCGAGATTGTTACTTTTGAAGGCGGGCTTGAGGGCTTGATCCTAAACTTGGAAGAAGACAGTGTTGGCGTTGTATTATTAGGCCCCTCCAAAGCAATCAGTGAAGGGGATACCGTCAAACGAACCAACCGAATTGCTTCGATCAATGTAGGAGAGGGTATCGTAGGACGTGTAGTCAATACCTTGGGACAGCCCATAGACGGAAAAGGCGCCATCACTGGAGAGAAAATTGAAATGCCGTTGGAGCGTAAAGCCCCAGGGGTAATCTTTAGAGAGCCGGTAACCGAACCGCTACAAACCGGAATCAAATCCATTGACGCTATGGTTCCTGTAGGAAGAGGACAGCGGGAGTTAATCATCGGTGACCGCCAAACGGGAAAAACCACCGTGGCTATTGACACCATTCTCAATCAAAAGGAATTTTACGACAAAGGAGAACCGGTCTACTGTATTTATGTAGCCATCGGTCAAAAAGCCTCTACTGTAGCGGGCATTGCCAATATTTTAGAAGAAAAAGGAGCGATGGCCTACACCACTATCGTGGCTGCTAATGCTTCGGATCCTGCTCCTATGCAGGTGTATGCTCCTTTAGCTGGAGCTTCTATTGGTGAATATTTCCGAGACACGGGTCGTCCGGCACTAATCATTTACGATGACCTGTCCAAACAAGCGGTAGCCTATCGTGAGATTTCCCTTTTGTTACGCCGTCCACCGGGCCGTGAAGCTTATCCTGGAGACGTTTTCTATTTGCACTCTCGTTTATTGGAGCGTGCGGCAAAAATCATCAATGACGATACGATTGCTCAACAAATGAACGATCTTCCTGAAGGTTTAAAAGACAAAGTAAAAGGAGGGGGTTCATTAACTGCATTGCCTATTATTGAAACCCAGGCAGGTGACGTATCCGCTTATATTCCAACCAACGTAATTTCCATTACGGACGGACAGATCTTTTTGACCTCTGATCTCTTTAACTCTGGTGTACGCCCCGCCATTGATGTGGGGATCTCCGTATCTCGTGTAGGAGGTTCAGCCCAGATCAAGTCTATGAAAAAGGTTGCCGGTACCCTTAAACTGGATCAAGCACAATACCGTGAGTTGGAAGCCTTTGCCAAATTCGGATCGGATTTGGATGCGGCTACGATGAACACCATTGAAAAAGGGAAGCGAAACGTAGAAATCCTTAAACAAGGACAAAATGACCCCTATCCTGTTGAAAAACAAATTGCCATTGTCTACGCTGGATCCAAAAACCTCTTGCGAAATGTACCGGTAGACAAGGTCAAAGAATT
>JAJYSO010000179.1 GCA_021793535.1 Bacteroidota bacterium
TTCCGATCTCGAATTCCTTCAAATTTTTACCTTTGCATCAGATAGATAGTGTAACCCTACATGTTTCAAGATATTCTTGCGGCCATACCATTAGGAATAGTCGTGGCTTTTTTATTTGGCCCGGTTTTCTTTGTCTTGTTGGAGACAGCAGCGATTAAGGGTGCACGAGTTGCCCTTGTTTTCGATGCAGGCGTGATCTTGGCCGATCTCATTTTTATACTCATCGCTTATTTTAGCACCAGTAAACTGCTTAACAGCTTGCAGGATGATCCTAGTCTATTGATTATTGGAGGCGGTATTTTACTAGCTTACAGTGTCATTACTTTTCTAAAAGAGAGAAAGTGCACCAAAGATACACTCGCACTTAAAAAAGCAAAAGCTCCCCGCAAAAACGATAAGCTTCGTTTTTTTATCAAGGGCTTTCTTCTCAACTTTATCAACATCGGCGTCTTAGGGTTCTGGGTAGGGCTGATCATTGCCTTCTCTCCAACCTTGCACATGGATCCCAAACGGATATTCGTATTCTTCTTTACCATTATCCTTACCTATTTCTTGGTGGACGTCATCAAGATCGCCTTGGCTAAAAAGTTGCGGCATAAATTGACTTCTCTTCGGATTTACAAATTAAAAAGAGCCATCAGCATCCTCATCCTCGTTTTTGGCATGATACTAATTGCCCGAGGAATCTTTCCGGCCAAAATGCAAAAATTACAAGATAAAGTTGAAAATGTGATGCCGGATACCGCTGTTTTCAAGCAGCGATTACTGACGTAAAAACACTTTTCTAGAAGAGGCGCCAGGGGGATTCGAACACCCCGTAAATGATCGTGCGGATCATTGCCTAACCAGACTCGGCCACAGCGCCATTATGGCAGTACAATAATAATGGTTTTTACCTGCTCTTCCAAAAAATACGCGATCAAAAAGAGCAATAAAAAACAAAGTGAGCACCATTTTCTGGAGTAAGTGGGCCCAAAAAAGGATTTTTTTCCTAGTTTTAACATGTTATCATTCGAAGCCCACCTCTCATGAAAAAATCACTCTCCTTTCTCTTCCTTTCCGCCATTTTCCATTGTTATTGCTCAGGACAAGCTCCCATTAGCCTGGTCAAAGGTATTGCAGACGAACTGCAGCTCCCCGGCATTCAGATTGTGCACAGCACGCCGGGAGAATCTCACAGCTATTACCTTGGAAAATTGGGAGGAGACCAATCGGGATTCGTCAACTCAACTACGCGATTTCAAGCGGCCTCCCTAACCAAAGTCGTAACGGCTTATGTCTTTTTTAAGCTGTACGACCAAAAAAAGATAGCACTGGACACTCCTCTATACACTTACTATCGGTACGACCGCATAGCCGATAACCCACAGGCACAAAAAATAACGGCCAGAATGGTCTTGACTCACCGAACGGGTCTTCACAATTGGGAGGGGGATGTCCCCTCCAAAGAATGGAGAAACACCCCCTTACACACACTTTTTGAGCCGGGCTCCCAATACAAATACTCAGGAGAAGGGTTTTATTTCCTACAACTCGTCATGGAGGAAGTAAGCGGAATGTCCTTTTCAGAGTTAATTCGAGATCTGGCTCTTCAGCCCTTAGATATGACGCATTCCGATATCGTGTGGAACAAAAGTTTTGACGGCAATACCGCTGTAGGACATAGAGCAGAGCAAAAAAGCCTGGGGCTTAAGAAAATGACGACCCCTAATGCTGCCTATACCCTTTATACCACCGCTGAAGACTATTCTAAATTCGTTCAAAAAGCACTGAACGATGGAGAAGGGTTAAAACCCGAGACACATCAGCTTATGATTACCAAAGCAAATGAGGTTCAAAAGGGTAATTCTCCCACTGCGGATGATGCCCATGTTCCAATTGCCCTTGGGGTGCGACTGCAGCTTAATGAAAAAGGAACTTGGCTCTGGCATACCGGATCCAACCCGGGGTTCAGATCTTATTTTCTAACCCATCCCCAAACGGGAGAAAGCCTTGTGGTCTTTACCAACTCCGCTAATGGATTTAAAAGCATGCCCCTGTATTTCAAACTCTTTCTAGGCGAAAATCAAACCTACTGGGCCTATCAATGGCGAAAAGGAGAACTGGATTAAGAATCGGTTTTAAATCATATGTTAAACAGATGAAAACACTTGCTAAACTACTTGCTCTTCTACTCGTTATAGCTAGCGCGCCATTACTCGCAACAGCTCAGGAATCCACAAAAGAGATGCCGCAGCAGATGATTGAGCACATCAGCAAGACCCCCAATATAGGTTTTGCCGTAAAAACAGAAAAAGCCTTGAGAGGAGCCCTTGGAAATTACAAGCGTTTAAAAGAAAATAAGGTGCCTATCGAGCATTTTGAAGTCGTCATAGCCGGTAAGATATTAAAGGATATTTCCAGAAATCAAAAACTTTATTCTCTTGTAGAAGCACAACTCCAACAAAAAGATTTTAAAATAACTGTTTGTGCCGTGGCCATGAAAAACCTCCGCCTTCATTTGGAGGACCTTCCTAACGGGGTTGAAATGACACCCACCTATTCGCTTCGCATCTTAGAGCTCCAAGCTTTAGGATACAATATGATTATTCCGTAAAATGACACCTGTTAAAATGATAAAGACGCAATTTCTTGATAAACAATTAATTGCGCCTTTTTTAGAGGTACCAAGCGGATTCGAACCGCTGTAGGTGGTTTTGCAGACCACTGCCTAGCCACTCGGCCATGGTACCTTTTTTTCGATTGAGGTCGGCAAATATAAGTTTTTTGGGTTTAAAACCCAACTATCGCACCTGAGATAATTCAACACTTACATTTTCCACATCTCCACCTAGGGGAGGATTGATTTTAGCCACAATCACTCGAGCACTATTAATCTGCTCAAATGCCTCAAGGATCCGATCCAATATCCGCTGTGCCACATTTTCCAATAAATTGGAGCGAATGCCCATTTCATCCTTTACAATACTGTTTAATTTTACATAGTCTACCGTATCGTGCAGCCGGTCTGTCCGTGCAGCCCGCCTTAAATCTGTTTCTATGATAAGGTCTACACTGTATTCGCTTCCAATTGTTGCCTCTTCTGTCAAACAGCCATGATAGGCATAGCAACGAATGTTATTTAATCGAATAATTCCCATGGTCATTTATATTGTGTATGCTATAGCAAAATTTAGTCCTCAATCGGATTGAAGTCTAAAGGTGAGGGTCAGTACAAAAAGAGTTTTATTTGGCTTTGCGTTCGGCAGCTTCTAGTGCCTCAGCCGCCCCCTCACTCAATTCAATCCCTTTTTCTTTTTGTGCACGGGCCAGACACACTTTACAAACTTCATTGTTTCCAATTCCTCTGGAATTCCAAGCATCTTCGACACTGCCTTCCCCATAGTCCTTTCCCCGCACATATTGGCAATCGTTATACAAGTGGAGTTTGTTTCCCGCAGGAGTCCAAAAAACATGATCCACGCCATCATTCAGCTCTTTGACAACGTTTGTTTGCGCATTGATCTGTTCGGTATATTGCTCTACCGAAGGTGGGTTAAAATCCATACCCGTTATTCCGGCAATCAGCAAGGCCACAATTCCTATTGCTCCAGCCACACCCTTTGTTTTTTTACTAGCATCTTTATCCAAGAAGATAAAAAGTACCAAAGGTAAAAAGGCCAACACAGCAATGATCGCCCCCAGTTGATTTTGCACAAAAAATCGAACCTTCTCTTTCTCCGAAGCAGGATCCAAACGATTTGATTTTTTCCACAAAATATTTCCGGTTATGGCCAAAGCCAAAATCACCACGATGGCACCAATAAGCCATCCCAGCATTTCATCATCAATCAGCTTGAGGATCGCAAAAATCTCAAGGCCAATGGCAACTATCCATGATAAGAGGGCAAACAACCGCAATTGTTTAGCCTTGCCTTTAGCCTCCCTAGAGGCCACAAATTGTTTCTTCTCGTTCATAAGTATTTGATTTTTAAATAGCTCGTGCTAAATTTTTCAAAAATACTATAATTATGGCAGATATTCTTGTGTTATCTTCCGAATTCAAAGTACACCCCTCCTGTAAAATCAGATAAAGTAAGCCGTAGCAACCCCCAAAATGATCAGTAAAATCTTTGATCCGTTAAATTGATGGTTCTTAGAAGATTCAAATAAAATCGTCGTGGATACGTGCAGGAAAATCCCGATAACGACTGCATTGATATCGTGTTCCACTTCTGGCCATTTCATAAAATAATCGCTTAATACAGCCCCCAAAGGAGTCATTAAAGCAAAAATTGCCATGAAAAAGATCAGGTTTCTTTTAGGAAGTTCAGCCCGTATCAAAAAGGTGGAAATAATAACGGCTACCGGAATTTTATGAATGACTACTCCCAGCAGCAAATGCAGGTTCTGTGCAATGGGAAAGCCTTCCATTAAAGAATGAATACACAAGCTGATAAAAATCAGAAAAGGAAAGCGCTTTAGGTTTTCATCATGGTGTAAATGCCCGTGCTCCGCCCCCTTGGACATGAATTCTAAAATCACCTGTAAAAGGACCCCCGTCATAATCAAAATCCCGGTCAATGGCGTGTAGTTCCGATAGACCTCCGGAATGAACTCAAAGATCGTCACAGACAGCAACAAGGCCCCACTATAGGACAATAGCAATTGGATGGATCTGGTGCTCCTTTGTGTATAAGTGGCAATGGAAAAGCCGATGATGACCGACAAAATGGGGAGGAAAATAGCTAACATGATGACCAATTGGAAAGGGCCAAAAGTAATGATAACCAGATTAAAATACTATAGGGAACGTATTTTTACCCTTCTTTCCAGAACGATTACTCTGCCAGA
>JAJYSO010000180.1 GCA_021793535.1 Bacteroidota bacterium
GGTTGGCGTTGGATTTGTGGAATCCTACAATAACTAGATTGTATGCTTTGAGTTTAAATAAGAGATCAGCTATGTTATTTCCCTTTACAAGATCGACACGGGTATACTTTGTAAGCATATTATAAAAATCGCCCCCTTGCGCATCTCCGAAATGTACGTATGCGATCTTTTGTTGCTCTAAATCCTTGATGGGAACTACCCCCATGTTGTTTTTGATTAGCGTAATGGCCTGTTCCATTAGCTCTTCAGAAAGCAATTCGTTTTCTTCCGAATTCAAATCTCTTACTAGATGATCGAGTTGAACCGGTTTATAATCACTCAACCCCACCTTGTACTTTGCCATGAGAATTTTTTTGACAGAGTGTTCCAGGCGTTCTTCAGTAAGGGAGCCTTTGTGGTAGGCCTGTATTAGTGCGCTTATATTTTTAGGGATGTCTCGAGGCATTAAAAGAAGGTCATTTCCTGCCATAAAAGCGTCCAAGCCAGTTTGACCAGGATTGTCCGCGTTTGTCACCCCTTTCATATCTAAAGCATCAGTCATAATCAGCCCCTTAAACTTTAGCTTTTCCTTTAAGATGCCCGTAATAATGGGAAAAGAAAGAGATGCCGGTCGTCCTTTGTCCGAATCGTATGCCGGAACGTTCAAATGGCCCACCATTACGCCGGAAAGCCCCTCAGGAATTAGGGCTTTATATGGATAAAGTTCTATTTGTTCTAAGCGCTCCTTGGTAAAATTTAGCACGGGAAGTTCTTTGTGGGAATCGACATCAGTGTCGCCATGCCCTGGAAAGTGTTTTGCGCTGGTTAATACCTGCTCTCCCTGCATTCCTTTAATAAAAGCTAGGCCTTTTTGTGTCACTCTTTCCTTATTCTCCCCAAAAGAGCGGTTGCCAATAATTGGGTTTTGGGGATTGATGTTGATATCCACATCTGGTGTATAGTCCATTTGCATCCCCATGCGTTTGATGTGTTTGGCGATTTGAGCGCCGGTGCGTTCAATTAAGTGATTGTCCTCAATCGCACCTAAGGTCATGTTCCAAGGAAAGGCATAAGTGGAATCTAGTCGCATGGCTAGCCCCCACTCTGCATCCTGGCTCATCAAAAGCGGAACCTTTGCAAGGGCTTGCAACCGATTGGTCAACTTTGCCTGTCTAACCGGCCCGCCCTTAGAAAAAATGATTCCGCCGATATGATAGTTTTTAACCAATGACTTGACATAGTCGATATCCCTTTGGGAGGCATTTGAAAAAACCTGCGCAATAAAAAGCTGTCCCACTTTTTCCTCTAATGACATGTGCTCGTATAGGGTATTCACCCATTGTTGCTGTGCAGCTGCATTTTCGGCCACTAGGGGGTATACCGCATCATCCTCAGAGAAACCTTGAGCAAACGATGCCAAAGTAAGTAACAAACTGCCAATGATCAACAGGTATTTTTTCATAAAAAGAAAAGGTTTATTTTATCGAGAGATGACAAGTGTTTAGGGCGGTAGAATTCTTGTTTTACAAAAAGCGTTTATGCCAACTTTCTTCCATGGGAACTTCCCAGTATTCTTGAAACTCAGCTTTTGAATTCACCAAATTATTGAAAACGACCGTCTTTGGGGAAACTGCCCGGTTCTTGACCATCTTTTTGAAATCCTTCAGCTCTTTATAGGCAATATAATCCCCTTGTTTGAAGGTTACGTTCATTTTATCCAGTAAATCAACTTGATATTTTTCTTGAAGTTTTTGGATGAAATGCACCGATGCATCCACCGAGCAACCGCTAGTAGAGGCATAATCTTCATCTACTGCAATGATGATAAAGCGATTGTATTTTAAGGTAAAACTTGCATTTAAATTGGCTCCGTGAACGGTCCATTCTTCTATGAATTGTCGAAGCTCCTCTTTTAGTGTGGGTAGTTCTGTTTCTGTAAAGGGCCGATTGGATTGGTAGATCCAAATTCGTGCAGAATCAGGCAACTCGTCAAAAGGTACGAACATGTATTATAAGGTGTTTAAATTAAATTTAATCATTCAAATTGAATTTTTAGAACAGTGTTCTAATCCTACAAAAATACATAAAAATTCTTCGTAAGGTCGTACACTTTACACCCCAAAGTAGGGGTTGCTTATGACCTGAAAACTATGCCCCCATCAAAAGAGCATGTGGCTTGTTAGGAAAGCTTATTAGCGTAGGGGATTATTTTGACGGATGCAACTGCATTAAAAGACTCAGGTTGTCGATGATTCCTCTTTCCCAAACTACTTTTTTGTTTTTAATCTGTAAAAGCGTCATCCCATTGACTGAAATTTCTTTGCCTTCAGGGGGAATTCCGAAAAGCACATTATGTTGATGAGTGCCCGAATACTTCCACAACAGGGTTACCTGCTCCTGTCTTTTATTGGGAAAGATCTCCCCGATTTCGATCTTTATATCCGGAAAGCTTTGGTAGGTATTCCTCAAAAAAGTTTGGTAGGCAGAAATACCCACAATCCGGCGGGAATGGGTATACTCCACTACCAGGTCCTCGGCAGCATAGATCTCTAAAAGCCCTTCACTATCTGCGTTCCATATTTGCATATAGTTATCTGCCAAGCGCTTTAAACCGTCGAACAACATGCTTATAAGTCTTCTGCTTGTGCAATCATTTCTACCACATCCCGAATATCCATAGGTTGTCCCGTTTTTTGTTTAGTCATCCCATCGGCTAGCATGGTATTGCAAAAGGGACATCCGGTAACAATCGTATCTGCTTTGGTATCTTGTGCCTGTTTGATGCGCATCTGGTTGATCTCTTCGCTTCCTTTTTCCGATTCTTTGAAAAACTGAGCCCCCCCTGCTCCACAGCATAGACTGTTTTTTTTATGGTCTTCCATTTCTACAAGCTCTACCTCCAATTTAGCCAAAAGATCACGAGAAGCTTCGTACTCGTTGTTGGCTCTACCGAGATAGCAGGGGTCATGGTAAGTGATTCGCTTTCCTTTGAATTGCCCTCCGGCTACTTTTAACTTGCCGGACTCCAAGAGATGCGCCAAAAACTGCGTATGGTGAATTACCTGATATTCACCTCCTAATTCTGGATATTCGTTTTTGATGGTATTGTAGCAATGTGGACAAGCCGTTACAATTTTTTTTATACCGTATCCGTTAAGGGTTTCTATATTCATTTTTGCCTGCATCTGGAAAAGGAATTCATTTCCAGCTCTTTTAGCTGGATCTCCCGTACAGCCCTCTTCGCTTCCTAAAACAGCAAAATCCACTTCGGCCTTATTCAGGAGCTTGGCAAAAGCTTTTGTAATTTTCTTTGCGCGATCGTCAAAGCTACAGGAACAGCCAACCCAAAAGAGGATATCCGGTTTTTTACCTTCCGCTGCATATTCTTGCATTGTGGGTACTCTTAATGCCATATTTTTTATATTTCTTGAATAGCCCAAAGATAATGACTTTTCACCGGTTTATGGAAAGAGAATTTAGGCCCGGTCCTTTTTAGAATAATTCTAAATATAAATTTTTTCTTTGAAAGATAAAGCCTTGGTGATGGAGTAAACCTACCAGTCTATTGCTGTTTTTCCATGATGGCGAAGATAGGTATTGGTTTGGCTAAAGTGTCTGTTGCCAAACCAAAATCCTCTGTTTGCGCTTAAGGGAGAGGGATGCCCCGATCGGAGTACCAAATGCTTCTCTGTGTTTATTTGTGTACCTTTTTTTTTGGCATAACCCCCCCAAAGTAAAAAGACCACCTCTTCTTTTTGTTTTGAGATATGGGAAATTACCGCATCGGTAAATTCCTCCCAACCTTTGTGCTGATGACTTCCCGCTTGATGTGCTCTTACAGTCAAGGTGGCATTTAATAGGAGGACTCCTTGCTTGGCCCACCTTTCCAGATTTCCCGTTTTGGGAAAAGGTTTGTTTAAATCATTTTGGATCTCCTTAAAAATATTGATCAAAGAGGGCGGCATGGGAACCTGGTCTTGGACAGAAAAACACAAGCCGTTTGCTTGGTTGACGCCATGATAGGGATCTTGGCCGAGGATCACCACCTTTAAACTTTCAAATGCACAAAGATCAAAAGCGGCAAAAATATCATGGCCTTTGGGAAAGCATAGGTGTGTTTTGTACTCTTGTTTGACAAAATCTACCAAATTCTTAAAATAAGGTTTTTCGAATTCTTCTTGCAAGATATCCTTCCAGTCCTTGGCGATCTTTACTTCCATTTTTATTAAGCCTAAAGCTACAAATATAAAGACCTTATAGAACTCTGTTGCCTGATCTGCTGAAATTCTTCTACATTTGTGTTTTTAGGAACGAAGATACTTTTATGATTAAAATTTCGGCGAAAACTTTGGTTGATTTAGAATTCCCCCGTATTCGTGAAAAACTGGGAACCTATTGCCAAACTGAAATGGGCTTGACAAAATCACAAAAACTTGAGCCATTCCCAACCCCTGGTGAAACCTTATTTTCACTGCATCAAGTAAAGGAGTATCAATCTTCTTTTATGCAGGATGCCCAAATTCCCAGTCATGGATTTGAACCTGTGCACAAGGAGATCGAATTGTTGGACATCCAGAATAGTGTTTTGGAACTGCAAAGTTTTCAGAAAATAGCGGCCCTTTCCTCTACAGCAAACGCACAAGTAAAGTTTTTTAAGCTCTATCAGGAACTGTACCCGTGTTTGCACAAAACTTCTGAGAATGTTGAAATCACGGAAGAAATTGTTAGTAATGTACATCGTGTCATTAATCGTTTTGGGGAAATAAAAACGGAAGCCTCCCCCCTATTGAGCCAACTTAGAAAATCCATCCTTCAAGTTCAGGAAAAAATTGACACTAGCTTTT
>JAJYSO010000181.1 GCA_021793535.1 Bacteroidota bacterium
TGGTGGGATGAGCTCAGGGATTACCGAAAATACAAAAGCTGTTTTCTTAGAGAGCGCCTACTTTGATCCAGTAAGTATTCGCAAAACAGCAAAGCGTCACGGCCTGAATACGGATGCTTCTTTTCGTTTTGAAAGAGGGATAGATCCGAATTTGACGGACTTGGCCTTAAAGCGGTTGGTGTTGCTGATTCAAGAAATAGCCGGAGGAGAGGTTTCCAGCGAACTCAATGATATCTATCCTAAGAAAATCGAGGATTTTGAAGTTTTTCTTCGCTTTGAAAAGCTGGATAAATTAGTCGGACAAAAGTTTGATCAAGCCAAGTTAAAATCCATTTTGTCTTCTCTGGGAATTCGGGTTAAGAATATCACCGAATCCGGCCTAGGGTTGACCATACCTCCTTTCCGCGCCGATGTTAATCGGGAAGTGGACGTGATTGAAGAGGTCTTGCGTATTTATGGTTACAACAATGTGGAAACGAATGAGAAGCTCAACGCAACCATTGTACAAAACAACAAATACGGAGACCACAACATTCAAAAAGTAGTGGCTAATCAATTGATGGGGCAAGGTTTTTATGAGATTATGTCCAATTCATTAACAGATGAAAATCACCTCCGTTTGCAACAAGATAAGGGTACGACGAATGTTTATTTGTTGAACCCTTTAAGCAAAGATTTGGAGGTGATGAGACAGTCTTTGCTTTCCGGAGGATTGCAGAGCATGGCGTTCAATATCAATAGAAAAAATAAGAACCTGCGCTTTTTTGAGTTTGGAAAGAGTTATCATAAAAAAGAAGGAACTTATAGTGAGCAAAAACACTTGGCGCTTTTCGTAACTGGCGATCAGCAAGAAGAAGGGTGGAATTCTCACCAAAAAGCGAGTGACTTTTTCTATCTCAAAGGTATTTTGAATGCACTTTTTAAGCGTTTGGGTCTGGTCCAGACTTTTTCAGCGTGCAAAAAAGATTTGTTTTCTGATGGACTGCAAGTGCTAATAGGAAGCCAACCCGTGGGCTGTTTTGGTGCTTTAAAAACTTCAGTTGCTAAGACCTATGATATTGATCAACAACAGGTGCTTTATGCGGATCTGGATTGGGATAAGATTCTTGCTATCCTTTCCGAGCAACCCAGTTTAAAAGTTCATTCGATTCCAAAATTTCCACAAATAAGGAGAGACTTTGCATTGTTGTTGGATCAAGATGTTCGATTTTCAGCTATTGAGGCGTTGGCCTTTAAGACGGAATCCGTTATTTTAAGAAAAGTCCACCTTTTTGACGTGTATCAGGGAGACAATTTGCCAAAGGGTAAAAAGAGTTATGCTGTTAGCTTTACCTTTTTAGATGAACGCAAGACGCTTACCGATAAAAAGGTAGACAAGATTATGGCAAAACTCCGCAAACGCTTCGCAGAAGATTTGGGTGCTGAGCTCCGTTAAAGGTCAGAAATAGCCCTTCTTTTAACAGCTTCCATCTCTTGGGAATCAAAGTGTTAAAATTTTATATTTCTGGATTTTTCCCTTTTTAATTTTATAATTTAGTGGAAAAATTCGGCACTATGAAGGGGACAAATATTGAAGAAAAATTAAAGCGTGAACGAGATCGGTTTATTTCTGGAGCAGAATTACTTCAAGATTTTAAAACGATCTTGGCTGAGGACGATAAAAAAGAGGAGCGTATACGGACGCGATTAACACATGATTCATCAAACCAAAATCTGCCAAATGATTTTGATTTAGCACTGTTGGAAACGGATCGTATCTTCCATATTGATCAAATTAAGAGAATTTGTGTGGTCTACCGATTGAGGTTTCTGGACAGTCAGTACTTCAAAAAGGGATTGCCCTATGAGGTGATTCAGAAGATAAAGCACCTGGAAAGGCTTCACCAAATCGAATTAAACGGCTTTAAAATTATGGCTCCTGCGGAGTCATTTAGGTTAAAAAATGCTGATGATCCCTTGCTTTTCGCCCCAATGGGTAACGGATACTACTACCTTATTCACAAATGGGGAAACGACTTGAGCCCCTGGCGTAAATTAAAAGTATGGCCTTGCAGAGGATTAGAATGTATGGCAGTGGCTGTTTTAGTGGCGAGTTTGATTTTGGCGGCCATTTTCCCTTGGAACTTACTGACCACGGAGATGGACTTTTCCAAATTCACCATCTTGGCCTTTATCCTTTTTCAATGGGTTGGGGGGTATACCTTGTTTTATTTTATTAAGAGAGGGAAAAATTTTAGCCCTTCGGTCTGGCAGAGCATCTATTTTAATGCTTGATTTACGTTAAAATTGCGCTATCTTTTTAAAAGTGCTCCTGTTTTATTCTGAAAAATAGAGTATCTTAGAATGAAAATAAGATACTATGGCTAACGCAGATAAATTTGTTCCTGTCTTTACGGGTTTTGAAGTCAATGTCCAACACTTGAAGACGGTATTTGAAGAAGCAGGAATAGACGCTATTATTCGCAACGACTCAGATTCTGCTTTACGTGCGGGTTTTGGAAGTGCGCTTCCTGGGCAGGCGAGAATTTTAGTTCCTAAAAGTAGAAAAGAGGAGGCTAAACGGCTGGTTAAAAAAACCTTTCCCAAACTGGTCGATGAAGAAGAGTAATTTGTTTTCTATAAGATAAAAATAAACCTTTTGGTGACTTAGAGGTAGGGCTTTATTTCAGAAAATAGCTGCTCGTGTATCGCCATTGGCGTTAACCATGTATTTGAGGGTGAGCTACAGGTGACGCTGTAAAAATTTGGGGATTCTTGTAACAAAAGTTGGTATTCGGCCAGCACTTTCTGTTGAAAGTCAAGAGAAGTCTCATGGATGTCTTCTCGGCCCTTAAGATACGATCGGTCACTTCCCGAACGAATGGTTTTTAAAGAGGAGGCGATAATCTCTATTGGGAGCTCCAGAAAAAAGGAAACTTCGGGTTTAGGCAGTGCATTGTGATTGAATTCAAAATCTAAGATCCAATCTCTTAGTTTTACCTTTTGAGTTTCATTTTCCACTTTCGCACATTGAAAGGCTACATTTGATTTGACGTAACGATCAAGGATGATCACATACCCTTGCTCGAGCCAGGTTAAGAGCTTTTGTTTGTGTTCTTTTCGATCTTCTGCAAAGAGCAGTGCTACGAGTTTGGGATGTACCGCTTCTAGGTTGCCGTATTCCCCTCTCAAGAATTCTGCGACCAAGTGGCCATAAACCCCTTTGTTAAGCATGGGAAAATGGATGTATTGGTGCGCAATGCCTAGAGATGCCAATCTTTCCTTAAGCAACTTGATCTGTGTAGATTTTCCCGATCCATCTAAGCCTTCGATGGTGATGATTTTTCCTTTCATAAAGAAAATAATAGCTTGTTAGTCCCGTTATAGGCCATAAAAGTATCAAAATTGAAGCAGATTGAGTGCAGGTTATTAACTATTATACGAAAGCTTTAATGGGATTACACGAAAGACTATAATTAATTATTCCCAATTATAACCAAATTTGTGATAAATCAACCAACTAGATCCGCTATAGAAATGTAAATGTGTTTTTTTAAGCCAACGATGGACAGCAACTTGTTTTGCGATTATTGTATATTCGCAATTCTAAAGTGAGACCAAATCTAATCTAAAACCACATGGAGCTACCTGAATTTTTATATGGCGATAATACCGATTATTCTGAGGATATTTTTATCATCCATACCCAATTTCCCCGGTTTATCATTAACCTTAGAAATGATGAAGTGGAGTGGCTTGAAGAGTTTGATAAGGAAGACGAAGAGGAGTTGCAAGAACAAATGCAATTTTATGTTGCCGAAGCCTCCAAGTTTTTTGACCGTGAAGTGAAACGTTATCAAGATCCGGAGTAATGGAGACCTTGAAGCAGTTAGATACAGAACTCTTTTTGTACATCAACCATATGGGCCGTCCACAATGGGATGGGTTTTGGGCGTTATTTACTGACCAGTGGACTTCTATTCCCGTATATGCTCTTTTGGTTGGGCTGGTGTGTTGGAAAACGGGTTTTAAACGAGCTTTTATATCGGGAGTGGTAATTTTTGGTTTACTGGTGGTCACTTATGGGATTTCCAAATTGTTTAAATATGGAGTGATGCGCCCGCGGCCGTGTACCATGAATTTCGAAATGCGTTATCCTTTAAAAGAAGATTGTGGGGATTATGGCTTCTTTTCTTCACATGCTTCAGTAGGTATGGCCTTGATGTTGTTTATGGGATTGCTTTTAAAAAAGTATTACAGGTATATTTTTTGGCCCTTGATGCTTTGGCTGGCTCTTTTTTCCTTTAGCCGGGTTTACGTGGGTAAGCATTATCCCGGGGATATAATAGTGGGCCTTTTGGTCGGAGCTATTCTTGCCATTCTCTTCTATAAAATCCGATTGTATATTGCCAAGCGGTATGCTTGAGTTATACAAACTTGGAATTTTTGTGCTAATGGAGTGTTAAAAACCTTTTTGTTTTTCGGCTTCCACGGCCTGGAAATCGTCGTTGAGTAGAGCTGTCCTGGTATGTAAATACCGTAAAACAATGTAACTCAAACCCGTCAAAATCGTCATGACAATCAAGAAAAAATTATAGTTATATCCAGGACTTTTATCGGTAATTTCTCCTGAAATATTGAACAGGCAGAAAATGGAAAACAGGGCAAAGAGTCCATTTTTTTTCTGCCGCAATACTTTTTTCCAATGGAAGGGCAGTACTGGCTTTTTATAGTTTTTAAACCTTGGAATAAAGGCGGATACGTTTGTTGCCCATGCTTGGTATGCTTTGGGATATTTTTTTCTTAGCCCCTCTTCTTTGGCATAGACGATCCATTCGTAA